>JANZYY010000661.1 GCA_026419705.1 Fischerella sp. | reverse complement strand
AAGTAAGAGACATCCATCAAATCGTGATAGCGGCCTTGTTGATCTAGTCGCAACCATAAAATCACAGGTCCGGGGACAATAATTATTGCTAGACATGCCAGTGTCAGCCAAGGCTGTTCAGCAGTGCGAAAAATAGCAAAGATACCGAACAACACCAACAGGCTAAAACTAGTCAGCATCCACACGGTTTCATCGGTCGTAGGAATAATCGCGACTGGATACAGACGACGCCAACGATCGATGAGCCAAAATAGCAAGCCGAAAAAGGCGATCGCAATTGTTCCCACACCAAATACTAAGTAAAAATCTGTACCATATCTGGAAAGCAACAGCAGTAAACTTAATGTCAACCACTTCCAAGCTTGCAACAACCACCCACCCACAAGCAGGGGTTCGCCTACTACTAAACGCGAACTCAGTTGGGTGTAAGTTTCAAAATCAATTTCTGCTAAGGTGAGTAGCTCGCTGATGTTGCGAAAAGGTTGTATCAGTCGGCGATGGGCGATCGCTTCTGCTTGAGTTGGTGAAAAACCAATATCAATCAAACGTTTTTGAGAAGCGCTATTGATATTTATACCAACCAAACGGCGGCTTAACTCTGCCAGTCGCAGTTGTTGTTTTGTATACTCTAACTGATTGGCATCAGCAATTTGCTGCAACTGTCGGAAATTTTGTCCCAAATTCCGCAGGACGTTTTGATTGCCTTGCAGTGCAGATACTGCTAGCTTTTTGCTAATTTGACCGGAATTACCGAATATTTTTGCTTGATTAGAATTAAAATTTAAACCAGATACATCTAAATAAGCCTCTTTTGCAAAGCCAGCATCGCTAAAATCTGCTTGATTGAGTATGCTGGCACTCCGCAGATTTACAGGTTGGTTAAACAGGGCTTCTCGGAAGGTTACAGCTTGCTCAAAAGTCGCTTCTGTCAGCGATAAAAACTGATTGAAAATAGCCTTGGTAAACTGGGCGGAATTGACAAAATGGACACCGGAAAAATCAGTATTTCCTTGCCACTGCACGCGATTGAATTTAGCCAACTCTTTAAAATTTGCTTGATTGAAGTTGGCAATATCTGCAAAGAAACTATCCTGAAAGTATGCGTTTTCCTGAAATTGTGTCTGCTTAAAATTAGCTTTGTCAAAAAAAATACTGCCTTCCCAATGACTCTCGCCCCAAAAATTGGCATTGGCAAAGCTGACAGAACGACTGAACCGCGTTTCATGCCAATCGGCTTGTTGGTTAAAAATAGTACCTTGAATATTGACTGGTTGCAAAAAAAATGTGTTGGCAAACTGCACAACACCAGTAAAATGAGTTTGCTCTAAAACTAACGAACCACGGAAAACACTGATTTCGCTAGATGCAGTTGCTGGAGTTGCTAAAAGCGATCGGCAGTCTTTAGAAGCTGGTAAAGAGACAGCAAGCGATCGCAAGCAAACGGTGCGCAAGCGTTCGAGTTGTTCTTGTTCAGCAGCAGTGAAAATAGGAGCGATCGCTTGAGCATAAAGGGGAGTTCTTAAACCCAGATCGCTACCGATAAAATCCCCTTGAACAAGAGAATTGCTCAAATCCAGACCTAAAGGCTTGGAACCAGTTTTTTGTAGTTCTTTTCGCAATATTTGGTAAAAAGCATCGCGGAAAGCAGCATTTTCTGGTCGTAAATCTATCACCATCTGCCGTAAATCCACGGTCAAATTACCTTCGCGCAGGGTAGGCGTACGCACTCGCTCTTGCAACAACTCTAAAGTCAAGAGCGTGCGTTCTGGTTGTGCAGATGTAGGTAAGGAAAAGAAGAGCAGAAAAAAAGCGTACAGGGTAACTAATAAAATACCTTTAACGCAAAGGAAGGCAAAGGAAAGCGCGGAGGAACGCAAAGAAAAAACTCTGCTACCTGGTGCGTTTAACCTCTGCGTGCCTCTGCGCTTGAACAAAAATCTATTCAACCCTACTGCATATCACTCCCGCCCTATTAGTAAAACAATTTTACCCATCATTGAACCACTTTCAAGCAGCTGGTGAGCTTTCGCCGCCTCTTCTAGTGGAAACCGATGACTCACATGAATCTTCAACTTACCTGCATCAATATATTTCGCGCACTCTGCCAAAATTTCCCCTTGATGCTGCTGTGCTTCCACCATTCCTTGCAACATTGGTGTAAGCATTAACTCCAAACCGATGCGAAGATTGCGGTTTCTCGCAGTTTTCCAAACTGTATTGGCATCTGGTTCTAAAATTGTGACAATATCTCCATATACTCGTACGGCTGCGAAAGTTTTGTGGAAAGTCTCTCCACCCACAGTATCAAAAGCTAAGTCTACACCTTCGCCACCCGTCCAATCTAACACCGCTTGAACAAAATCTGTTTGTTTGTACAAAATGGGATAATCAACACCAAGTTGTTTGACAAAGTTTGCTTTGTCCTGGGAACTTACTGTTGTGCAGACATTAGCACCTTTGAGTTTGGCTAGCTGAATCGCTACATGACCGACACCACCAGCACCAGCGTGAATTAATACACTTTCCCCCGGTTCCAAGCGTCCCCGTTCGTATAAAGCTTCCCAAGCAGTGATTAACACTAAAGGTGCTGCTGCTGCTTCGGCAAAAGACATGGATGCAGGTTTGCGAGCAACAAACCGCTCATCGACCGTAGTGTATTCAGCATAATTGCCTTGGTGTGCGCCCAAGCCGCCATTGCAAAAATATACCTCATCGCCTACGCGAAAATTCTGTACAGCAGCACCAACTGCTTCAACTACACCTGCACCATCGCATCCTAAAATAGCAGGCATGCGGTCGGGGTAGAAAGTACCGCGTTTGCGAAGTTTAGTATCAATGGGGTTAACAC
>JANZYY010000660.1 GCA_026419705.1 Fischerella sp. | reverse complement strand
GTAGATGGCGAAATCAGGGCTGTGCGCTTCTACCGGGCTGTACCGAACGACAGTGGCTATAAGGGTCATATTTGGAGAGAGACAGGGGATTTGCTGGGTAAAGGAGTGCTCATCGAGGGTCAGGCGCCCACTCCTGGTTGGCAAACTGTCCAGCTGTACCCACCGATTCCGATCAAAGCAGGGCAAACCTTTATTGCTTCCTACTATGCTAGTCAAGGCAAGTACACGGTGACTGAAAACTTCTTCAATAACACTACTATCAAGAATGGACCGCTGCACGCATTGCCCGATGATGAGAAAAGTGGCAATGGTGTATACACCTACGAAGTAGGCACGGAGGGGGGATTTCCTAACCAAACCTATCGTAGCAGCAATTATTGGGTCGATGTCGTCTTCAAGCCGACGAAACTTTCTGAATAATATAGCAATCCTATTTGATTTGCAAAAATTGAGGTTCTCAAAACCCTGGCTTTTTTGAGAAACCAGGGTTCTCACAGCAATATATCTAGGCGATCGCACAAGACTAATACCCAAGCACTAGGTGCTAACTCTACAGGTGTCCAAGATCAGCCCTTTGGTGGTGGGTAAAAAATCTGCTTTTATTTCACAAAAAGCTGCGACATCAAGGAATGTTTTACGGATCGGGAAGGATACCGACTACTTTACCTAACATTAACCTAATTGTGTTTTTCTGATAAAGTTTACGTATAAGCATAGTATTTTGTATACTCTATCTTAAGATAGAGTACAAGCATCTTCCATATATACAGGGCAATATCATTTTTACAAATATCTACCTCTGCGTAAATCAAAACTGCAGATTAATATCAGAAAACTTGGGCGTTGCTGATTTCATGTGTGATGCGGGATTTTGCCTAATTCCAAAATTCTTTTACTAGGCGCGATGTATGGCGTCGGTCATCCCGATTCAGAACGCCTTCAGCAATGCCAACTACATTATACCAGGGTTAACTATTTAAACAAGACTGTTTCAGTATATGTTGGCTAAAGTCACCGATGGCAAAATTCCAGTGACTAGATTTGCTAAAGTCAAATTTTTACTTTAATTGTAGCAATTGAAACTCCATTGTTGATGCTGGCATTTTGAGACCCTTACAAATAAAATCGACAAAAGACAGCTATTTACGTTCGCAAAGGTTGGAAAATTTTTCATGTTTTTGACAGAAATATCCGGATAAGCACTGAAAAAATGGTTAGTTTATACAGTACTACCTGCACAGCCAGTTAATACAGTCAAAGGAAATTGAGAGAACATGAACTCAAAAACGCTGGAGTGTAAAATATTACAAGATTCCATAGTAGTAGCATCTGCTGAACAAATTTCTTCCGATCTAGGTGGCGAAGCAGTAATTCTCAACATCAAGTCGGGTACTTATCATGGTTTGAACGAGGTAGGAGCGCGGATCTGGGATTTAATTAAAAAACCACGGACAGTGAAAGACATCAAAGCAGCTCTTTTGGAAGAGTATGAAGTTGAAGCAAAACAGTGCGAGCACGACTTGATTGCACTGCTAGAAGACTTGTTTGCTGCAGGATTAATCAATGTCATTAATGAGACGGCTGTATAAGTTACTCAGGCTAGGGGCGGGAGAACGCAACCTTTTAGTCACAACCTTTCTCTTGCTAGGTAGCATTAGGTTAGGACTGTGGTTGTTACCCTTTAAAAACCTGTTAAAGCTGTTAGAGAAAATTAATCAGCTAAGTCAGCGATCGCATTCTACCAACCAAGTTACCCTGAGCAAAATTATTTGGGCTGTTAACGCTGTGACTCGCTACATGCCAGGTGTCAAGTGCCTGGCCCGTGCCTTGACTACCCATGTACTGATGAGCCAGTACGGATACGCACCACAACTCCGCATTGGTGTTGCCAAGGCAGAATCAGGAAAACTAGAAGCTCATGCTTGGATTGAGTATCAGGGAAGGGTTGTCATCGGCAATCTTGCGGATCTTTACCGCTTTATTCCGTTGCCATCCTTGGAAGGAGTGAAATTATGAGTGGCATCATGGGAATTTACCATCTTGATGGTTGCCCTGTAAATCGCAAATATCTAGAGGAGATGGTAGCTGTCCTGGCACATCGGGGCCCTGATGGTACAGATATATGGGTGGGAGGTTCTGTCGGTTTCGCGCATCGCTTGCTGTGGACAACACCAGAATCTTTGCTAGAAAAGTTACCTTTAGTTGACCAAGATGAGCATTTAGCGATCACATCAGATGTTCGCATAGATAACCGGGAAGAGTTGTTAAATAAATTACATGTATTTACCCGTTTACCTGATAAAATTACTGATGCTCAAATCATCTTGGCTGCTTATCAAAAATGGGGTGAGCAATGCCCAGAGCATCTACTTGGTGACTTTGCCTTCGCAATTTGGGATCGGCGAAAACAAATTCTCTTTTGTGCTAGAGATCATTTTGGAGTTAAGCCTTTTTACTACCACTATCAGCCGGGTAAAGCCTTTGTATTTGCCTCAGAGATTAAAGCACTGTTTTGTTTCCCGCAAGTACCGCGTCGACTCAATGAAGTCAGAATCGGCGATTATTTAGCATTGATGATGGAAGATAAAGCCATAACTACATATAAAGATATCTTGCGACTTCCCCCTGCCCACAGTATGGTGGTCAGTGAATCAGGAATACAGCTATGGTCATACTGGTCACTAGATCTGCACCGTGAGATTCACCTAGCTTCTAACGAGGCTTATGCAGAAGAATTTCGGCAAATATTCACAGAAGCGGTACGTTGTCGTTTGCGTAGCGCCTTCCCTATAGTCAGTCACCTGAGTGGTGGATTAGATTCTTCTGCGGTGACTTGTGTGGCACGGGATATACT
>JANZYY010000659.1 GCA_026419705.1 Fischerella sp. | reverse complement strand
GCATAAGCTGCATGATTGCGATCGCTTTCTTTTGCCTCTGCTTTTGGGAAAGATTCGGCAACATTATTTATGCGATTTGATTGCAAAGTACAAGCAGTAGGTAGTGAAACTAGGGCAAATAATAGTGCTGCATTCAACCAAGAATTTGTTTGGTTTCTCTTCCAAGGAGTCATTAATTCGGATTTGGATTAAGTCATATATTGATTAAGCTCCCGTAATTTTTATTGCGATCGGTGAGAATGACAAAAAAATGTCAACACATGGGGTTATGCGATCTAGGAAAGGTCATGTAACAAATATCATTTTTAGAGTATTCCTATACCCTTATACCCAAAAGCACATTACGTAAAAATCGCGATAGCAAATAACATCATACTTCAGTACACTGTAAGCAAAACCATCGAAATTTGACGGTTTTGTGTTTATGCGTACAGACTCATTCTATGGAATATAGTCAGCTTCAACAAGCGTTGCTTCGCTTGCCAGGGAAGGCTCCACAAGCAATTGTAGATAGTATATTTGTTCCGGAATTTTTAAACGCATTAGGATATGATGTTAATGAAAGAGTTCCCGAATTTGCTACGGTAAATAGTAGTGAGAAAGTTGACTATGCTATTAGAAGAAATACTGACAAAGACATCTTTATCCATACCAAGTCCAAACCTTATTTGCTTATTGAGTTAAAAGGCAGAGATATTAACTTGAGTGAAAATTCCAACCATTACAAATCTGCTGTTGCCCAACTTAAACGCTATCTGTTAGCACCGAACTGTCAATCTGTCCAGTGGGGGATTATCACCAACTCAATCCACATACAACTGTTTAGGAAACATGGTAAGGTTATCCACCCTTGTTTACCTTGTTTGGAAATCACACCGGACAACGTTGACAAGATTGTACAGCTCATCAAAGCTAAAATTGACACCCCACAACAGGCACTTACAGTTGCGATTTACAACAACAAAGGTGGAGTAGGTAAGACTACAACAACACTCAATCTGGCTGCAACGCTAGCATTTTTGGGAAAACAAACATTAATTATTGATTTTGATCCAAACCAGGTAGATTTAACTAACTCTCTTGCTCTCAAGCCAAAGGAAGATACTTTGTATTCTTGGTTAGAAAACAAGGCAAGTACGTCGGTTCCTGCTGGATTAAGCTTCAGGTTAAGTTTCCAAATACCATCTAAAGGTCAAATTGCATTTGATATTATCCCTAGCGATCAAAAGCTAATGGAGCTAGGAGAAGAAGAATTGCGGCAACATATCAAAATAACCAGACTCAGGCAGGTAATTGAGCCGCTAAAATCTCGATACGACTACATTTTGATTGATTCTCCACCCAACTGGAGATTTTTTAGTCAGAGTGCTTTGTATGCTTCGGATGTTGTTTTGATTCCCACCAAACACAACAACATGTTTTCGCTGGAAAATGCCGCTGTTGTGATTCAGCGTTTTATTCCCGAAATTCAAGCTAAAAGGAACGACGGGGGACCTATTGCACTCCCAATTTTTTACAACGGTGAATATATTACCGATCCTCAAAGACGTACTGCACAAAAGGAGATAGATAAAATCATAGAAAAAGCCAGACACGATGATGTTAATCCTGTTGACCTAACACCATACTTTTACCCCAAATATACTCCAGCAAATCAAAACCGCCACATTTTTGATATACCAAATTATGCGCATATTGCGGCTGCTATGTTTGCTCGCATTCCGGCAGTTTATAAAAATCGGACAGCCTACGAGCATTATTTGGCACTAGCTAAGGAATATTTTTTACAATAGGAGAGCAAAGAAATGAGCTTAAGTGATGTTGGAAATTTGATGTGTCTTTATATGCATGAAATCAACCCAGGTAAAGGCACGGATGCACCAGAGTTTTTAATCAAAGCTGCTGCAAAAGCACTGGTTGAATCAGGCGATCGCAATTGGGTTCCGGTAATTGTTAAAGAAATTGCTGAAGACCGCTATGAAGTTATTGGCAATGCATTTATTTACGCGATCGCAGAGGAAGCGGGTTTAGAAAGAGTGTGGTGTATCATCGCAGACTCCAGTGAGAAAACATCAGAGCTAACTAGGATTCTAACTGGGGAATCAATACCAAAAGTCAACTTGTCAACTGCAACGAGAGATGAAATTCAGGCGGCGTTGCAGTATCTGATTGAAAAACCTAACAGCGAGTTAAAGGGAGTGAAGTTAGCGATCGCCACCAATCGTATTGATGAAGCCCCACGCAAGTACTGGAAAAACTTAGAACCGATCGCAACACTAAAATGCGGCATAACTAAAGGAAAAAAGCTCAACGCACTCAAAGAAGTGTTTTACCTTACTCCTCAACCAATGCCAGAAGCGATCGCAGATATCAAGGTCTTGGATACTTTAACAGTTGCACAGCTAAAAGACATGGCGAAAAAACGGGGAATTTCTGGCTATAACAAGAAGAAAAAGCGAGATTTAATCGAGATGTTGTCAGTTTAAACATATTTTTATGCCAAAAGCGCAGCCAAAAGAAATAAACTATCTACCAAAATCGTACTCAACACTGCTCCACTAAAAGCATACCAATGCCGCTGTCTTGTACCCAAAGGCAAAAGTCCCACTGCCATCAGAACTAAGGCAAGAATTAATACCCAGGCTGTTCCCCAAGGAGTTTGTATTTGTGCGACAGCATGTCGTAAAATTGGTGACACGAATTCTGGGTCTACCCGCATAATTTGCCGCCAGTGGGGCAGCAAATCTACCAGGTAGAAATATACATCGGTTAAGATTGTGCCGAGTAAAGAACCCAAATAAAACCAGTTACCAACTTTGCCCCAATTGCGACGCAGACACCACATAGCAAATGGC
>JANZYY010000658.1 GCA_026419705.1 Fischerella sp. | reverse complement strand
GGATTGTGTTGTCCCAACTGCCACTGGCAATCATCTGCCCGCAAGGACTAAAGGCTACAGCAAAGACTCCACTCTCATGTCCGTGTAACGCTTCACTAATGGAGTTGTTCTGAATATTCCACAATCGAATTGTTTTATCCCAACTGCCACTGGCAAGGGTCTGCCCATCCGGACTAAAAGCGACAGCGAAGACTCTACTCTCGTGTCCCCGCAGTGGTTCACCAATGGGGTTACCTTCGATGTCCCACAATCGAATTGTTTTATCCCAACTGCCACTGGCAAGGGTCTGCCCATCCGGACTAAAGGTGACTGAAAATACCCCACTTTCATGTCCGCGCAACGGTTTACCGATGAGATTACCTTGGATGTTCCACAAACGCACTGTGCGATCGTCGCTACTCGTAGCCAGCATCTGCCCGCAAGGACTAAAGGCGACGCAATAGACTCCGCTTTCATGCCCGCGCAACGGTTCACCAATGAGATTACCTCGAATGTCCCACAAGCGCACTGTGTTGTCCCAACTACCACTAGCAAGCATCTGCCCACAAGGGCTAAAGGCTACTGACAATACTCCACTCTCATGCCCGCGTAAAGGTTCACCAAGAAGGTTGCCTTGAATATCCCACAACCGGACTGTGTTGTCCCAACTGCCACTGGCAATCATCTGCCCGCAAGGGCTAAAGGCAACCGATGTGACTTCACTCTCATGTCCGTAGAAAGGTTCACCAATGGGGTTGCCCTGAATATCCCACAAGCGCACTGTGTAGTCCGAACTACCGCTAACAATCATCAGTCCATTTGGACTACAAGCAACGGATGTAACTTCACTTTCATGTCCTCGAAACAGAGTTGGTACTCTGGTTTTTACCATCGCTTTATGCAAGCTAGTTTGAACCGAATCAAGAATCTGTTTTGGCAATTTATCTAAATTTTCACCGATCGTTTGAATTGCCAGCAACAAACTATTGAGTGGTTCGGTAGGGAGCAAGTATAGTACTCTCGCTGCTTTCTCTTGCAGTCTAGATTCGATGAGTTCAAGTTCTAACTTACGGATCTGTTCGTTTTTTTCTTTTTCTTTGATCCAGGTTGGCAATTTTGGCCAAGCAGTTATTAGGGCTTCATGGGCAATTTCTACAGTTGATTTTTGTTTTCCTGCAATCACTAGGTGTTCGTCGATCAGCTGATTAAGTGTCTTCTCTAACACTCCACTATCTTTAAACTGAGCCTGCTCAGTTCTTTTACTAACAGTCTTATTATCAACAATATCTACTAATTCAAGAAAGATTTTTTTTACTGCCTCTTTTTCTGCTTCTGGGAGTTCTGCGTATATCTTTTCTACCTGCTTTGGAAGTGCGCCAGCAACTCCTCCCAAATCATTGTATGTTTTTTTAGTTAACTTGCGGTTAGCGATATCTTCTTTTTGCCAAAGTAAATTTAGGGTGTATTGTAGCAGGGGTAAGCTATTTACCTGTCGCTTAAAATCGTTGATAATCTGTTCGACCAACCCTTCCTCAAAAATTACACCATTTCTAGCCGCTCCTTCAGCGATCGCCAATCTAAGTTTGCCCCGGCTCATATCAGTAATAAAGCGAATATGTTGCTCTGTAGCAGCTGCTAGATTGGGGTAGAGACTAAATCTGTCACAAAAATCAGCCCGCATTGTCAAAATAATCTTGAGCGAATCATTTCGGGCTGCAATCAGTTGCACAAGGCTATCAATAAATTTGTCACATTTTTCTTGAGGCGTTCTGGTAAAAAGTTCCTCAAATTGATCGATAAAAATCAACCAGTGATAATCCTCTTTTAGAGCTTCTAAAACCCTAATCAGGGTATCAGTTCCCACTTGTCGAGCTATCTCAGCCTTTTCCTGTCCGTATTGAGAACTTAGACAAAGATATAGAGACTCAAATGGGTTTTCATCTGGTACAAAAGTTAAATTAATAAACTTTTTATCTAAAAATGTTGGGATGATTCCAGCCCTAACTAGTGATGATTTACCACTACCTGATACTCCCAAAAGCACAATTAAATTATTTTGCTCTAAATCCCAATTTAATCTTGTAATTAAAACGTCTCGCCCAAAAAATTTGTCCTTGTCTTCCAGCTCAAATTTTTCTAATCCTTTGTAGGGAGACTGCATAATCAGCGGACGCTTCAGAATGCTCTCATCAGGCTCATTAGAAACAAAGTTTTGATAGAAGGGTTCACCGCTAATTTGTCCGGCAGCAACACCTTCAAATAAATCACGAACTTCATTTGTATATCCTTCTTCAGGCATATGTTTCCCCAGTCATTTATAAATTGCTGGAATTTTATTTAGTACTTGTACACTCTCGTTACCACCTTTCAACTTGGTAATGAGGACTAGAGCCTCTGGCTCTTATTAAGAATGGTGTATTAATAAACTTATGTGCGAGTATGAAAAACTATCAAACACTAAATCTTGATTTCAATTTTAAGAACTGAGCTTTGGCGGGAAAATCCTAGTTAAATCAAGAGACAAATCCGGAAAACAAGGTAAGGATATTACTTGATTGGATAAGACAATTCTTTTATTTAAATAGCCATATTTACCTTGATGATTCTGGTATGGTTGACTGTAATACTCTAAATAGTTATCCCCTAAATTAAAAATCCAATAATCAGAAATACCTGCTTGAGCATAAAGAGGCATTTTCACATCTCGGTCATAATCTAAGGAGGAATCTGCAACTTCTATAACTAACAACACATCACTAGGTTCGGGATGACCAGAAAGATAATTATCATGACGATTTTTGACAATAGCGAAATCTGGTTCAGGTTCGCTGTTGGGTGGTAGAGTAATCGGGGCTTGAGATTGCAAAGTTGCCCTGTCT
>JANZYY010000657.1 GCA_026419705.1 Fischerella sp. | reverse complement strand
TGGTTAGATGTATCGCTCGCAAGTCTGCTGTAAACTTTTAGCGTCATGGGGTGGGTATTATCCACCCCAAATTTTTTTGGTTTTTTCCAAATGCGATCGCTATTAAGCCAATAATTTCAAGCACTTCTCTGGTATGAAAACGCAATACTCGGCTTCACAATGGCTCTTACAATCTTCTCACTTGCCATTCTCGCTCCTGATAAATTCCGCGCTGTTGGTCCTACTTGTAAAGCAGCTAATCCACCCATCAGAAATAATTCACAACCTGGAATACGCAAATATTCATCTAAAACTGGCAGACCATTAACTATTTTGATTGGGTAAGCTTCTAAAACTTCTTTTAATAATGCTTCTGATGTCGCATCATATTTAGTACCAGTAGAAAGCCAAATCCGACTGTACTCATACTGACTACCATCACTGCATTTTACTTGCCAACTCTTGCCCAACCACTCAGCTTGCAAAACTTGACAGTTTTCATCAATTTTGAGATTTCCATGACGCACTTCTCGTCGTAGTTGCAGTCCCATTGCTGGTGTGATGGAACCACCATTACGCGCTTGCACAAGCATATCAAAGCGCTTGTGGTAATCTTGTTGAGCCAAAAATCCTTTGAGATACTTTGGTCCTAACCAACCGGGTTCGGTGTCAAATAATTTTTCTTGTAATTGTCGTCGTATCATCAGGTGGACTTTTGCACCACGAGAAATAGCACCTACTGCTAAATGTCCACTCGTTAACCCCCCACCCACAATTAATACTCTTTCACCCATTAATTGTAATTTCCGTAAATCCACTGTCTGTGAATGACAAAGCCTATCCTGGGGATACTCTGAATCTATTTGGTTTACCCAATCGGGTATTTGTGGTTTATTGCTACCCTTTGCGAGTACCACCCGCCGCGCCATCATTGTTTGTCCCGAATCCAACCACAGACGTAAGCGTGGACAAAGGCGTGATGGTAAGGGTTCAATACGCCTTACTGTCAGGGGAATCACTTGCTGCTGTAACGAAAAACGGCGAATTACATACTCACAAAAATCTTCAAATAGTTGAGTTCCTGGCAAATCATAAGGAGGAAATAATTCATGCGGACGAGATTCAGCAAATTTACGCAATGCAAAAGGATTGGGATCGGGATGATGAACAGCAGGGGAACGCAAATGGGGAATTTCTAAAGCAGCAAATTGATGCTGCCAATGACCCATCCACTTGCCGCCTTTGTCAAACACTATAATTCTACCCCCCATAGTTTGCCGTTTTTGCAGCAAGTGAGCTACTAATGTCAAAGCGTGAGGACCTGCACCAATAATTGCTAGGTCAGTTTTAGCAGGTAAGGATGATGGAATGGAAAACATGTTACGTTCATCGTTATGATTATCATTATCATTTACTTTGAATACATTGTAAAGGCAATTTCCAAGTCGCGATCTAGAGCAGATTATTTATACGCTGTTTTATACGCTGTTAATAACAGTATCGACTAAAGATTTTTTCCCTGTGCCTCAAGGATTTCTGTTGCTTTTTGGGCAGAAACCTGTGCCTCAAGGATTTCTGTTGCTTTTTGGGCAGAAAGCGGACGGTAGAATAGAAAACCTTGTACATCCTCACAATTGATAGACTTCAAGAACTCTAGTTCTTCTTGTTTCTCTACTCCTTCTGCAGTAAGTCTCAATCCCAGACTTCGCCCTAAAGTAACTATCGCCTTGACGATATGAGCTACCTTTACATCCGTCGTCAACTCACGGATAAAAGACCGATCGATCTTCAAATTATGAAGTGGTAATAACTGTAAGCGTGAAAGAGAAGAATGACCTGTACCAAAATCATCAATAGAGAGGTGAACACCCATCTTTTCCAAATCTTTTAACACAGTTTGAGTGAATTCTAGATCCTCAATCGCAGTGGATTCCGTAATTTCTAGTTCAAGAAAGCGCGGTTCTAGTCCCGTTTCTTCTAAAATTTTTGCCACAGTCTCTACTAGTTGCGGTTGGCGGAACTGCTTGAGAGAAAGATTAACCGCTATAGTTACTAGAGGCATTCCTTCGTCCTGCCAAATTTTATTCTGTCTGCAAGCCGTTCGCAAAACCCATTCTCCAATCGGGACAATTAGTCCGCTTTCCTCAGCCAGAGGAATGAAGATATTAGGAGCTACCAGTCCCATTTCTGGATGCTCCCAACGCAGCAACGCTTCCAAACCGGTTATTTTCCCTGTTGCTATACTCACCCGCGGCTGATAATAGACTACAAACTCTCCTCGTTCTAAAGCATGACGCAAGCTTTTTTCTAAAGTTAGTATTTCCGGAGTCTTGGAACTTATAGAAGTAGTGTAGAACTGGTAGTTATTCCTGCCTTCATCTTTAGCATGATACAGAGCTGCATCTGCGTGCTGGATCAAAGTTTCGGCATCAGGACTATGCTCGTCGAATAAAGCAATACCAAGGCTGGCACTCACATAAAGTTCGTGTCCTTCAATATGAAAAGCTGTTTCCAATGCTTGCAGAATTCTTCTAGCTACTTGGACTACCTCTTCAACGTAATTTACTCGGGGTAACAAGATAGTGAATTCATCACCTCCCCAACGAGCGACAGTATCTCCGGCTCTCAGTGAATCCCGCAATCTTTGGGCAACACCTTGTAACAACCGATCGCCAAGCGTATGTCCCAGAGTATCATTAATCGTTTTGAACCGATCCAAGTCCAGAAACATTACGGCTAAACTTTCCTTCATCCGACTAGCATTAGGCAAAGCTCTGGCAAGTTGTTCATTAAATAGCAGGCGATTGGGTAATCCAGTGAGCAGATCGTGGAGTGCTTGGTAGCGAATCATTTCCTCTACCTTTTGTCGCTGTCGAGCACCAC
>JANZYY010000656.1 GCA_026419705.1 Fischerella sp. | reverse complement strand
CGCTGGAAGGAAGCATTAGAGGCTGGAGTTGCACCACCTGTTGTTTTGTCAGCAACTCATGCATCAGCTTTAGAATACGTTTCCTTGGATGAGTTGAAGAGACATGCCCTTTGAGGGCAGTGGACATCGGGCATTGTAAACAACTAACAACCAACCACTAACCACTAACCACTAACTACTAACCACCAACCATTCAACTTGTTTCCTGGATTTGCAGACGGATGGTGCGTTCTCCGGCGCTACCGATTTGCAATTCCATCACTTCGCTGCCAAGGGGTTCTAAGCAATTCAAGAGCGATCGCAATTGTGGTGTACTGGCACCGGTATCTACGTATAGCCTATCTGCTAAATTGCTAATGCGTTTCCAGATCATGTACATTTTGGCGATTGTTTGTTCTAACTGGGATGCTTGATTTACTAAGTCAGCAGCAATGCTCAAACAACCTACTCTTTGTGCTTCTATAAGTGCAGTTTCGATATCCACTTCTTCTTCATTCAAAGCTTGGACTTGAGCTGCTGCTTTAAGGTATTTGGCGAGACTACGTGCTTCTGAAGTTACCTGTTTGAGGGTATCGACGTCGGGACTTTGGGCAATTTCCTTCTGTAAGGATTTTTGGTGCGACTCTGGCAGTTTTTCCATTTCCTTGACTAGGGGCGCGATGTAACGGGGAGGAAGGGCGTTTTCTGCCGCTTTTTGTTTGACTGCTTCGGGTAACAACTCCGAAGACATTGCTGTCCACTCATCGGTGAGTTGACGTACTTCTCTTCTAGTTATGCGCTCGCCTTTTTGCGCTGCTTCGCTTACCATGATTTGAACTTCTGGTGCTGATTTGGCAGTTTCTACGAATGCCCGTTTGCTAAAGTTGTTGATGGCGCTTGGCTCTAATTTTCCCTCTTGTAAGAGAGTATCAGCACTGTTAGCTAGTTGAATCCAAGCATAAGCTTGACTTTTACTAATTTCTCGTTCTTTCAGCCATTTTAGAAATCCCGTACCACGTCCGTCTCCGCCCTTTTTCTCCCGATCTCGAACTGCTCGTAAAATTCGCCCCCGCCAAATTTCCGTTTGCAAATCAAAGCGATCGCACACTTGCCAAGCTATCTCGACTTGCTGCTGAAATTCCTGCTCTGGAATTTCTTCATCTTCCGGATCGGGTAGCTTCAAATCCAAATCTGCTGGCTGTTGTAAGGCAGCAGCTAGGTCATGGAAATTATCGGTTGATTGCACGGTTAGGAAGGTAATAGTGTATGCGATCGGCTTATTATTACATACTCTGAGTACTACATTGCTGAGATTGACTCCAATTTCATTTAATTCCTATGAAGGGGGAACGCACGCTCTGTCCTTGGGACAAGCATCAGGAGGATTTTAACTACGCTGCTTGTTTCATTTCGGCTTTCACTGTTGCATATGCCCAATCCAACCAGGGTAGTAGGGCTTCAATATCAGCGGTTTCGACTGTTGCACCACCCCAAATTCTGATTCCTGGAGGTGCAGCCCGATAGGCAGCTATATCGTAAGCTACATTTTGTTTTTCTAAGATTTTGGCCAGTTTTTTCGCACATTTACCTTGTTCTTCTGGACTTAGAGTGGTAAACCACGTATCCACAATCTTCAGACAAATTGACGTACAAGAGCGAGTTTCCGGCTTTTCGGCTAAAAAGTCCGCCCAGCTACTTTGCTCTACCCATTTTACAATGGCTGCTAGATTGGCTTGACTGCGGCTAATTAAGCTAGCAAGTCCACCAATACTTTCTGCCCACATCAACCCATCTAATGCATCTTCTACGCATAACATTGATGGCGTATTGATGGTATCTCCCTGAAAAATACCTTCAATCAACTTGCCTTTTTGGGTGAGGCGAAACAGCTTTGGTAGTGGGCGTGGTGGTTTGTAGGTTTCTAAACGTTCTACAGCACGGGGCGAAAGGATGATCACACCATGCTGGGCTTCTCCACCCAAGACTTTTTGCCAAGAATAGGTCACTACATCTAACTTATCCCAAGGTATGTCCATCGCGAAAACTGCCGATGTCGCATCGCAGATAGTTAACCCAGTGCGATCGCTGGCAATCCAATCGCCATTCGGCACCCGAACGCCAGAAGTGGTTCCATTCCACAAGAATACTACATCGTGGCTAAAATCTACTTGCGTTAAATCTGGCAAACTCCCGTAGGGAGCTTTGAAAACGCGAGTATCTGGTAATTGCAGCTCGTCTACTACATCTTTTACCCATTCCTGACCAAAGCTTTCCCATGCCAATATATCCAAGGGAAGTTTTCCCAGCATCGACCACAGTGCCATTTCAACTGCACCCGTATCGGAAGCAGGCACTATACCTAGGCGATAGTCTGGGGGTAAACCCAAAATTTTTTTGGATCGCTCAATTACTTCTTTTAGCTTTGCTTTGCCACTCTCGGAGCGGTGAGAGCGACCTACACAAGCATTTTGCAAAACAGAAACAGACCAACCAGGACGTTTTGCGCAAGGACCTGAGGAAAAATGCGGAACGCGAGGCTTGGTGATTGGGGGAGTGAGATTTTCTGACATAGGTGAATTTGCAAAATCATGCATGGGAATAACAAACCTGGTTTCTATGAGAAACTGAGTTTCTACATAACTGAGTTTCTACATAATTTAAGAAAAAATTAGAGACACAATCATCATGCCAGTAAATACACCTTAGCTTAAAGGTAATCGCGGCAATGCTATCGGAAAACTAACAACACGCACATCATGGTGAATCCCCCAATTCTACAGCAACAGAATTGGCATAATCGCTGTTATTGGGGATCTCACTTTACTCTGGTTTCTCTGGTTCTTTCTCTGGTTCTTACGCTCTGCGTAGGAACGTCAGCATCTGTCTCTT
>JANZYY010000655.1 GCA_026419705.1 Fischerella sp. | reverse complement strand
ATGAACTAGGCAAGCCACCACAAGGAAGATATGCTCTCATGCTCAAGCTAGCCGATCGGTTAGTATTCTGGGAATGGCGTTCCGTATTTGGAGGTCGTCTCAAATACTTAATTAGTGGAGGTGCACCCTTAAAAGCAGAGATAGCCAACCTGTTTGGTGCAGCAGGTATGATAATTTTACAAGGTTACGGTTTAACTGAAACAAGTTCAGCATTTACTTGTACTCGCGGACAATTCAACCGTGCAGGAACAGTGGGTGTACCAATGGCTGGGGTCGAAGTAGCGATCGCAGACGATGGTGAAATTCTCACCAGAAGTCCTTACATTACCCAAGGCTACTACAAAAATCCTGAAGCTACCCAAAAATTGATTGATGCTGACGGCTGGTTGCATACAGGCGACCTTGGGGAAATTACAGCCGATGGTTTGCTCAAAATAACTGGTTTGAAGAAAAGCCGCTTCAAACTCTCCACAGGCAAGTATGTCACACCAGAGCCTTTAGAAAGTAAGCTAGAGCAATCTCCTTTAGTGGAAAAGGCAGTTGCTGTAGGAGTAGGGCGCAAATTCTGTGCCATGTTGATTTTCCCGAATTTGGATAACCTGCGTTCTCATGCTCTTAGCGCTGGTCTTGACTTACCAACAGAGACGTTACTCAAGCATCCCTGCATTATCGCCATGTATCAAGCATTAATTGATGAAGCCAATTGTCATTTACCTCACTGGTCGACTGTGAAACGGTTCCGGTTGATTAACGCCATCCTCACAGTTGAAAATGGCATGCTGACACCGACTCAACAGGTAGACCGCGCCAAAGTAGCAGAGGTTTTTGCTGAAGAAATTGCTGCCATTTACGAAGACATGGGAACTCACAACAGTGGAAACACGGAGATAGAAAACACAGATCGACAGGATATTTCCTCATTTTCCTGTCCTCCCATATCTCAGGCTTCATGTCCGGCGATCGCTCAATCTCTGAACGCGTAATTTGTTGTTGGTCATTGGTCATTAGTAATAAACCACTAACCACTAACTACTAACTACTAACAAACAAGGAAGGTTTAAGAACCATGTACAAGCCGTTCCGAACAGCTGCGGTTCTCGGTGCAGGAGTAATGGGAAGCCAAATAGCTGCCCATCTGGCTAATGCAGGGCTGACCGTGCATTTGCTCGATCTTCCTGCAAACAGCACTAATAAAAATGAACTGGTCGAAACAGCATTCAAAAGAGCCTCAAAGCAGTCACCGCCCATCTTCTTTACAGAAAAGACAGCTCGTCGCGTCATTCTGGGCAACTTTGACGAGCATTTTCAGCGCATTGCGGAGGTTGACTGGGTAATTGAAGCAGTAGTAGAAAATCTAACCATCAAGCAGCAGTTGATGGCACGGGTAGAGAGCGTTGTCCGCGATGATGCAGTCATTTCCACTAATACTAGCGGCTTGCCCATTCACTTAATTGCTCAAGGGCGCTCTGAGTCTTTCCGCAAAAGGTTTTTAGGTACTCACTTTTTCAATCCACCCCGCTATCTCAAGTTGCTGGAACTTATTCCCACAACCGATACAGCTATAGAAATTATCAAAAGGATGCAGTGGTTTGCAAGGCTACACCTAGGCAAAGGAGTAGTAGTAGCAAAGGATACACCTAATTTTATCGCCAATCGGATCGGCACTTATGCGACAATGCTTGGTTTGCGCGCATTAACAGAGCATGGATATACGATAGAGGAAATTGATACCTTGACAGGAACGCTTGTGGGACGACCAAAGTCAGCCACATTTCGGACGGCGGATTTAGTGGGATTAGATACACTGATGTATGTAGCGGAAAATCTCTATCCAGCGATTCCCCACGATGAAAGCCGCGAAGTCTTCCACGTTCCCCCACTACTGCGCAAACTAGTAGAAACTGGGTCATTAGGCACAAAGACAGGTCAAGGATTTTACAAAAAGCAAGGCGAGGAAATTCTCTCCATCAATCCCGTCACACTAGTTTACGAGCCAGCTAAGCCCTTGCATTTAGGGGATATTGAAGCAATAGAAAAAATACCCGATTTGGGCGATCGCTTGCGAGCTCTTTATCAAGATCGAGGTCGCGCCGGCGCTTTCTTTCGGGAATACATTTTACACTTGCTAGCCTACAGTGCCCGTCGCATTCCTGAGATTGCCGACAGTCCGAGCGAGATAGACCGAGCAATGCGCTGGGGGTTTAATTGGGAACTCGGTCCGTTTGAAATTTGGGATGTGCTGGGGTTTGAGACTGTTTTGGCAGATATGAAAGCCGCCAATATTCCGGTAGCGGAGTGGGTGAACAAAGATGGGGAAATAGGGAGATGGCCGGATGGGGAGAATAAAAATATCTTAGCGCCCTCCTTTAATTCTGTAGATGAAATTAACTTGGCTACATTGAAAGCAGATCCCAAAAATACGCTGTGGCAAAATCCCGAAGCAGCGTTATTAGATTTAGGAGATAGAGTAGCCTTATACGAATTTCGTTCCAAAGGTAATACCCTCAGTCTCAAGGTGGTGGATGGCTTAGCAGAAGCGCTAGATATCCTCGAAACTAGCGATTTGCGAGGACTAGTAATAGGTAACGGCGGTGCGAATTTTTCGGCTGGGGCAAATCTGGCAGAAATGGCCATGCTGGCACAGTCAGGAAATATCCAAGCCATAGCCAACCTCATCATTAAGTTTCAGTCATTAATGCAACGAATTCACTACTTCCCGAAACCGATAGTTGCTGCCATTAATGGACGTGTACTGGGAGGCGGTTGTGAATTAGTCATGGCTTGTCCGCAGGTCGTAGCAGCAGCAGAAACTTACATAGGATTAGTAGAACTTGGTGTCGGGCTGATTCCTGGAGCTGGCGGACTGATGCGG
>JANZYY010000654.1 GCA_026419705.1 Fischerella sp. | reverse complement strand
CTTAACTAGTTATGTTTTTGACAAACTTGGTTATCCAGTCAATCCCGCACCCTTTGCTCCTCGGCGTGATGTGATCCAGGCAATTAAACTCGGTTCTGCTGAGAAGCTAATAGCTTTTTGTAAGGCGATACAACAAAATTCACCCATCGGTTCTTATCTTGACCCTATTCCTGAGAAAATGCCAGGTTACGAAAGTAAAGTCGTTATGGCTGGCGGGACATTTATTGAGGGTAGCACATTAGAGTTCTCTGCAGACGGTCCTTTACGAGAACCCTATATAGTTTATTGCCAAGGCGGGACTCATTGGACCCATGTAGCGATCGCCCTAGAAGCTGCAATAGAAGTAGTGGGACCAGCCTGAAAAAGATGGAAAGTGAAGGCGATTTGAGATTTTTAGGTTGTTAATTGTTGTGGGGTAGGCATTTTGCCTGCCCTGATTGTTTATTAATTATAGGACTTATGCAAGAACTCTTCCAAACTCTTATTCCTTTGTGTGCTTTGTGTCCTTTGTGGTTAGTTCTTCATGATTTTGTGTAAGTCCTAAATTATTCGACAAAACTACAGACATAATCTCCTTGCTCAAGATACAAATATTACACGAAAAGCTTTAGAGGGGTGGTATGTTGGGTTCAAACTTGATACTGGTGGTGCGTCATGGGTTGCTAGCGACTCATCTACCTGACGGAAAATGCTTCACTGAATCTACGAGTTACTGGTTCTAGGATAAAAGTCAAAACTGACTTTTGACGGGTGACAATTTCACCATTAGCAGCCATACCAGGAGTAAATCCTACTTCCTTACCTCGAACAGTGATGGAGTGTTTCTTCAGTTTAATTCTCGTGGGGAACACTAAACCTAATTCCTTATCAACAACTGCATTCGGGCTGACTTGCACTACTTCACCATCAACAATACCAAATTCCTGAAACGGAAATGTCGCCATTTTTACCTTTGCCTTCATACCCTCACGAATAAAGCCGATATCACGGTTGAGGACTTTCACTTCTAAGAGAAGTTCTTCTCCATCCGGCAAAATAGATAGTAATTCTTCACCCGCTTGCACCGGGCCTTTTGTAGCTTTAACTCTGTAAATTGTCCCAGAAACAGGAGCTTGGATAGTTTCCAATTGTCGCTGCTTTTGGGCTTGGTCGAGTTGACCTTGGACGTTAGTTAATTCTTCTTTACGCTTGTTTATTTGAGTCAAAATCTCACTGAGACGTTCTGATTCTAAACGCTGTGCTTGATTTTTAGCAGCTTGATATGATGCTTGTGCTTGCAGAATTTCTTGTTTTTGGGCATCAATATCTTTTTCTAAAGATAGAACTTTATCTTGCGCCTCAGTAACTTTATTGTGAGCATTTGTGACTTCATCGTTAGCTCTGGTAATTTCAGCATTGGCACGATTGAGTCTGTCTTGTGCTTCCAGGTAATCTATTCTTGGTATCGCACCAGAATTATTCAGCGTACGCAGGCCTTGTTCTCTTTTTTGGGCGATTTCCAAGTTGCTGACAACTTTTTCCTGAATCTTTTGAGCGTTGACTAAATTTGTTTTGGCGTTAGCAAGGCTGCTTTTAGCGTTGATGAGGTTATCTTGCAACCGACTCAGGCGGACTTTGGCTTGCTCGATCAGCGCCGCCTGACGATTTGCTTCTGCTTCCGCCGCGGCTTGACGCGCTTTGTAGTCTTTCAAACGTGAGGTTAAAAGTTCATCTTGCAGTTGCGTACCTGTGTTTTTAGTTCCCGTGCGTTCTGCATCTAAACGCCGCAAGTCTTCTTGAATCAATCTGACAGATTTAGCCAAGCGGATCACATCCGATTGCTTTAAACCTGGATCGCGTTCTATCAAAGGTTGACCTTTACTGACGCGATCGCCTTCTTTGACTCTCACTGCTAAAATTGTGCCATTCCCTAACGATGTTATTGGTCGTACTTGGGTAGAAGCGATTAACTCTCCCGGTGCAATCGCCACTTCATCTACTCGGGAAAAATGCGCCCAAGCGATCGCTCCCAAAATTACAGCACTAATTGTTCCTGCTAATAATCTTGTATATAAAGGCGGTAATTCTTGTACCGCCTTACCTAATTCATAAGAAAGTTGTTCGTTTGGTTTAGCAAATGTCTGTTTTGTTTGACGTGCTTGAGCAGCATTTGCAGCCAGGGAATATCTCATAGAATTTTGTTAGTCTTTAGTTGTTAGTTGTTAGTTGTTAGTTGTTGGTTGTTAGTTGTTAGTTGTTAGTAGTTGGTAGTTGTTTGTTTACCCACTAACCACTAACTACTATCCACTAACCTTTACACAGCTAAGTAGCGCCGCAAAAAATGTTCCAGCGTTTCCAACTTAAAACCGAAAATCGCTTCTAAGTTGTTAATTTCTTCAGTTGTACAGAAAAATTCATTTGCTAGCAATGTGCGGAAGGTTCCCAAGTTTTTTTGCCCTTGGGGATTAATAAAACCCAACGCACCACGTAACCCATCAATCACAAATAGTGGTAGGTTAATTATGATTGGCTCTTTGTTAAAAATGCGACCGAAGATCTTGGGAACATCCTCTCGCAATAAAATCTCCGGACCGCCGACTGATAAGATTTGATTGCGAGCGGCTGCAATTGTCACTGAATCGACTACCATCCTTGCCAAGTCATCTGTACTTACAATTGAAGTGCGGTTTTTGGGGTCGCCAATCAGCAAATATATCCCCGTTTCCCGAAATCGTTCTGCCAATGGCAGCAAGTTAGATGCTAATCCAGCTGGACGTAAAATTGTGTAATTTAGACCACTGCTTTGCAAATATCGCTCAACTGCTCGTTTCGCTTTGAACACCGGAGCATCCTCATATCCTCGATCTGCTCCTAATACGGAAATAAAAACAAAGT
>JANZYY010000653.1 GCA_026419705.1 Fischerella sp. | reverse complement strand
GTACTGGCCCCATTACTGGCTTTGGTTGAACTGGGACAAATTCCGGCTTGGGGAGTCTTTCTGATATTAGCGCGGGAATTGGCGATCGCTGGTTGGCGTGTCAATCAAACAAAAATTACGGGCGCAAATGTTTGGGGCAAACTCAAAACTGTTAGCCAAATAGTTGCGATCGCCCTTTTAATTGCACCGCTATCGGAAGTTTGGAAGATTCCTTCCCTTGTCGCTTTTTGGGTTTGTGTTGCCCTGACGTTGATTTCTGGGGTAATTTATCTTTTACCGCAAACAAGCTATGTGACAGAGGATGCAAATGTTTAACTGTTGGTGTCTTGGTGGTGAAACATCGATTGTTATGGAACCACAAAGACACTAAGACACAAAGGTGTTTGCGACTGAATCTAGATGGATTTGAATATTTCTTCATCTACAGAAAAATCAATTTCTGCCTTGTCTCGCCCTGATGCTAGATAATCATTTTCAAATGCATCTTTGAGTCCAGAAATCAAGTCATATTCGGGCTGCCAATCTAATTGTGTCATGGCTTTATGCACCGAAGTAAAGAAGTGCTGCGTCCGTAGGGGAAAAGCTTTGCGTTTGCCGAAGTCAAACTTTTTCGGGTCGTAATGGACGATTTTGATTTCGTCTGGGGATTTGCCAGCAGCAATGGCGCACGCACGAGCCAAACCATCAAAAGTGACAAAGCGATCGCCGGAGACGTTGTAAATTTGTCCTAGCGCTTTAGAATTGCCCAAAACTTTGGTCATAGCTCTGGCTAAGTCTTTGACATGGCCTAGCTGGGTGATGTGTAATCCATTACCAGGGATGGGAAGGGGGCGTTCGCGCACAATTCGGTCAAAAAACCAAGCTTCCAAGTCGTTGTAGTTTTGCGGGCCGTAGATGTAGGTGGGACGAATAGAGGTAAAGGGTATTTTTTGTTGTGTCAGGTAAGCTTCTGTTTCAAATTTACCGCGGTGGCGACTTTTCGGATCGATGGCATCGCCTTCTTGATGGGGCATTTGGTCTGATTTCAAATATACGCCAGCAGAACTCATATAAATAAAATTTTGCACGCGGTCTTGAAAAATTTCTGCTAGCGGTTGAGTATCGGTAAGTTCCCGCCCGTTATTATCAAAAATGGCATCAAAATTTTCTTGGGACAATTTTTCTTTGAGTTGGCTAGCGTCAGTGCGATCGCCTGTAATTTGTCCTACGCCCTCAACTGGTACCGGACGATTGCCACGATTGAAAAGTACCACCTCATGTCCTTGTTGTACTAGCAGTTGAGTAAGGTAGACGCCAATGAATCGAGTGCCACCCATAATTAAAATTCGCATAAATCCCCAATTTTATGTCAATTGCATTAGAGACTGGGTACTGGGGATTAGGGATTAGGGATTAGGGATGAGGAACCTACCAACCATTCTCCACTCTTCAATACCCGATACCCTTTTCCCCAATCCCCAATTCGAGATTATCAGCTTACGGTATCTCTGGAACCTCTTTTGAGAGGATTGCGTCTTTTATTAAGATATGGGGCATTTCCCATTTTTTTAATACAACGGGAAACTTTTCAGTTAACCTCATAAGTTTGCTACGTGTTTTCTACCTATCTAGGTTAAAGTTAGCTGTGCCCTTGAAATATGCTTTAGTGCATGAGTGGCTGACACCCAAAGCCACAGGCGGTTCGGAACTAGTTGTGCAAGAAATTCTGAACCATGTTGATGCGGATTTATACGCCCTCATCGATTTTGAATCTAACAACCCGCAGAGTTATTTATACAAGCGTCAAATTGGCACGACGTTTCTTCAGTATTTCCCCTTTGCCAGTACAGGTGTACAAAAGTACTTGCCTTTTTTACCCTTAGCAATCGAACAACTCGATTTGCGGGCGTATGACATAATTCTCTCTTCATCTCATGCTGTTGCTAAAGGGGTTCTAACTACTCCCGAACAGTTACATATTTGCTACTGCCACAGTCCTATGCGCTATGCGTGGGATTTGACTTTTGATTATCTACGCGCCAGCAAGTTGGGAAGTGGTTTACCTGGGTGGGTAACTCGATATTTGTTACACAGTTTGCGTTTGTGGGATGTATTAAGTGCCAATCGTGTTGATTACTTTATTGCCAATTCCCAGCATACAGCTCGGCGAATTTGGCGCTGCTATCGACGCAAAGCAACCGTTATTTATCCTCCTGTTAATATCGAGAGTTTTCCTTTTCTACCTCACAAAGAGGATTTTTATCTAACTGTTTCTAGGTTGGTTACTTATAAACAAGTATCTTTAATTATCAGGGCTTTTAACCAGATGAAAAAAAAATTAGTAGTAATTGGCACAGGTCCGGAAATGAAAAAAATTCGTAAAATCGCAAATCCCAATATACAAATATTGGGGTGGCAACCTGATGAGGTTGTCAAAAAATATATGGCTCATGCGAAGGCTTTTGTGTATGCAGCTTGTGAAGATTTTGGCATTGCCCTAGTAGAAGCACAAGCTTGTGGTACACCGGTAATTGCTTATGGTGTTGGTGGTGCTAAAGAAACAGTGCGGGATATTCGCACTTGGGGAGAAACTGGAACAGGTATATTGTTTGAGAAACAAACAGAGGCGGCTTTAATAGAAGCCACAGAAACGTTTGCAGCCTACAGAAGTAAATTCAGTCCCGAGTATGCGCGATCGCACGCTGCTCAGTTTCAAACCTCAGTTTTTGTTCAGCGTTACTTCGAGTTTTTGCACAAGTGCACTGAAAAAAAATTTCAAAAGTGTGTGTAAGGTCTTTTTTTTGTGCAGGCTTTTGGAAAATTGCTCCCAGAAGCACCTGCGTTTGGCTTTAAGATTGGGACTATGTGTGGTGTGGATTATTAAGGAGTATGATGAC
>JANZYY010000652.1 GCA_026419705.1 Fischerella sp. | reverse complement strand
AGATGTGTATAAGAGACAGCTCGGTAACTGCATTTAGAATAGCGAATTTAGTCAATAGTCAATAGTCAACGGTCAAGAGTTAGTGGTTAGTGGTTAGTGGTTAGTGGTTAGTGGTTCGTGGTTAGTGGTTAGTGGTTAGTGGTTAGTGGTTAGTGGTTGGTTGTGAGTGGTTACTACCCCTACTCCCCCCATCTGGCCATCTCCACTCTTTGGTTAACTAAGTTTAAATCTCATCTCAGAAATTAACACGGCAATCAGCCGCATTTTGACTATGGGCAAACCTGTAATTATCAGGCTAAAGTCTTGATATCTGTGGATTTATTTGAAGTGAGTGACTTTTGGATTTGACAATACTCTGAGAAAATTATATGTAGGTATTTTAATAAAAACTTAAGAATGTTGAAATCTTGCCCGTTGTGGAGCGATCGCACTTATTGTAGAAATTGTAGAAAATGACGACTCAAAAACACGGCTGTTGTCCTCTTGAACCAGGGAGCCAAGTTTTCATGACGATTTGGATTAACTTTCTCCGCTCGCTGCTGCTGACGATCATTGTTAGTTTTGTCGCACCCATGTTTCTCGTGGGTGGCATACTATTGCTTGTATCCTTAATCGGTTATATTCCTCCTTTACAAGGAATCACAGAAGCGATCGCCACTCATATACTGCAATTTCTCGTCATTTTTGGTAGCGGCACTGCTTTGAGAGGATTAATCGTAATTAGTTTGACTTGCAGCTTCGTAGGGGCGCTGTTTGATACTTATGCCTACTACAGGTGTCAAATTCTACGCTAGTTATTAACAACTGGCGCTAGGTTCCTCAATCGGAAAAAGCAGTTAGTGATGAGCTAGATTAGGATTATGATAAGTAAAGTTAATAAATTTAAATTTCAAAGTTATTTATTTTTAGTTAATAACTAATATTTAGTATTCCAAAATTGTGTACGGTTAACTTTTAAACAAATACTTTGGTCAATATAGAAAATATTATACACTTTGGCGATAACAATAATTTTAATCACCGAAAACTTCCGTACCTAAGTTAAGCTGTCGTGCTGTTAATTCGTATTTTTTGAAATTAGAGATAACCTTCAACTCTCTTCCCATCACTCCCAGAACCTCCCAACTCCATAAAGTGCGAGACTCAGAATCTGTTTTCAAACTCATTGAAACGCCATTCTAGATTCTGGAAACCCCCATTATCCTCCATTAAAAGCGGGACTTCCAAGTAAATTTCCCCCCTTTTTTAAGGGGGTTTTGGGGAAATCTCCCAAAATGGAAAACACGTCCTAGCCCCCATCTCCCCCTCTACTTCCAGGAAATAACAAAATCTCTTATGGCTTATTGTTCTAGGCTAATATGAAGCAAACTGATGAGTAGGCAAGAGTAACAGCGTACAAAGAATATAATTGTATATACAATTTAGAGGTTTTTTTGACTGCTCATGATTTGGCCTTTTAAGCCTAGGTTTCGTAAACAAATTGCTCGAATAGAAATTACTGGTGCAATTGCCAGTGCAACTCGTAAACGAGTTTTAGAAGCTTTAGAAACTGTAGAAGAGAAGAAATTTCCAGCTTTACTACTACGTATTGATAGCCCTGGTGGCACGGTAGGCGATTCTCAAGAGATCTACAGTGCCTTGAAGCGTTTGCGTGAAAAAGTAAAAATTATAGCCAGTTTTGGCAATATTTCTGCTTCTGGCGGAGTCTACATTGGTATGGGTGCTGAACACATCATGGCTAACCCAGGTACCATTACAGGTAGCATTGGTGTGATTTTGCGTGGCAACAACTTGGAACGCTTGCTGCAGAAAATAGGGGTTTCTTTTAAGGTTATTAAATCTGGTCCTTACAAAGATATTTTGGCATTTGACCGGGAATTGACTGAACCCGAACAAAATATTTTGCAAGAATTAATTGACACAAGTTACCAACAGTTCGTGCAAACTGTAGCTGAAGCACGGAATTTAGCGATAGACACTGTCAAAAGTTTTGCTGACGGTCGTATATTTACTGGTCAGCAAGCCTTAGAATTGGGTATTGTAGACAGGTTAGGAACAGAGGAAGATGCTCGTCGTTGGGCAGCAGAACTTGTTGGTCTTGACCCAGAGAAAACACCCGTCTTTACGCTGGAAGAACGCAAACCTTTGTTGAGTCGTTTATTGCCAGGGATGACTCGTCAGGTTTCATCCGGACTGGCTTCTGGAATTGACTGGCTAGAGTTTGAAATGTCTACTAGTGGTTTGCCTTTGTGGTTGTATAGACCATAAATTGTTATGAATAGTTATTTGTTGTTTGTTGTTTGTTGTTTGTTATTTGGAACATCTAACAATCAACTATCGACGACCAACTACCAACCACTAACTCTTGACTCTTGACTATTGACTAATGACTATTGAGTAACTTAAGGAGGATAAATTGGTGGAGTGGCGAATGCGGTCTATTCGCGGCGCAACTACCGTTTCTGAAAATACGGTGGAAGCAATGCGAGAAGCAGTAATGGAATTATTAGATGAGTTGGA
Source organism: Fischerella sp. (assembly GCA_026419705.1). Lineage (GTDB taxonomy): Bacteria > Cyanobacteriota > Cyanobacteriia > Cyanobacteriales > Nostocaceae > PCC9605. Next base: position 353 of record JANZYY010000652.1, on the reverse strand, counting down.
AAAACGAAATCACCTACATCCATCGGATATTGTTAGTGTTACTTTTACGGTGACACGCGATTTAGATGCGATTTTTCCTGCTGCGATCGCTCGCCAACGTCCTTACTGGGATAATGTCGCTATGTTGGATGTACAGCAAATGTATGTTGAGGGTAGTTTGGAGCGCTGCATCCGATTTTTAGTTCACGCCTATCTCCCAGTTTCTGCTTCAATTTACCATACCTATTTGCGTCATGCTGAAAAGTTGCGCCCTGATTGGGGGTTACCTCTAGCACACCGCGAGTGACATCCTCCCAGCGCTGTAGGCTTCCCAACCTCACGATTGGGTATTACTGTCCCACGCCACTCCGGAA
>JANZYY010000065.1 GCA_026419705.1 Fischerella sp. | reverse complement strand
GATTTTAGTAGGACAATCGAAAGCAGTTGCTGACGTCTTAGAAAAGCACGACTGGATAGTGGCAGCTGTGTGGAAACGCAAAGAATGGTGTTGCCTAAACGTGCGCCGTTCTTAGCTTGTTCGCGGTGGAGCACGACACCATCACCTGCAAGGAACTGGTATTGGGATACAATGCGGGCAACGACAAATATGGTCTCTGACCGGAAAAACAGGCAGTGTTTTCAGGGAGCGGAGTGTATAAGGAGGCGCATGTTGAGATTCAATAATTTATTATTTATTCTTTCGGTCTTTCTACGGTTACGCCACCGCATCAAGCAATAAACTTAAGAGTTGTTCCATAAGACAGATTTATCGCCATAAACCTTTGATAAATCGCCTTCAAATTCAGAGCGCAACATTCGGCTAGAAACAGTTTTCAAATTATTAATGTTGAACGTAAAACAAAAACTGATTCAACGACGGTCCCTGGGGCGTCACGACCGAAAAGCTCAAGCGGTTTCAAGCAATTGAGAAGCCCACGCCATAGCCGGAGGGTTGGCGCTGGGAGATGTCACAAGTCTGTTAAGATTGATTGGCTTGGTACAGCATTACACAAATTATTTTTTTCAGTTCTGCGATCGTTGCAGCTGTCATTAGCACCCTGATTCAATACTCGGTGTTGCATAAATGAGGGATGAAAATTGTAGACGCGCGCTCAAACGGCTGGCCGCAGGAACTAAGTCACTAAGATAGCAAGAATTGAATTTTCTATTTGTCATAAATATATAGATTCATCCCGAAAATATGCAATGCTCCATGCTCTTATCGTCCTGATTCAACCATTTTTCTTTCAAGAATGAAACAGTCTTGCTTGGGAAGGGGGATTCAGGGGGGATCTGGGATGATTGGTTTTGTAGAAAGATGTGTATGCACGGTACTAAGGAGAGGGGTAGGGGGGTGAGGTTTTCATGCATAGTGGTGAAAATTTTTTCATTAGGGCTGCCCTCCGCTTTCTTCCTTTATAATCTGTACGCTAACGTACGAATCTCCCAGCAGGAAGAAGAAGTCGTTTGCTAATTTTTATTAACCTGTGACCACCATCACGTCATTAGTAGCTCTGAGGGTATGCTTTCCATGCTCTTACAGCCACTAGACGTCTTGATTGTTCTGACAACAGACAACAGCATGTCTCCATCCGATAGCGATCCCAGGTCTATTAATCAAATCTTGGCATCTTTACCGGATGAGGAGTATCAGCGCATCGCTCCCCATCTAAAATATGTGACTCTTTCTCAGGGGCAAATCCTCCACGAACGGGGGGAAGTGATTCAACAAGTCTATTTTCCTACTCGCTCGATGGTGTCCCTGATTTGCGTTCTCAACAACAACTCAATGACCGAATTTGCCCTAGTAGGTAACGAAGGTATCATTGGTATTCCCGCATTCTTAGGCGGTCAATTTACTAATAATCGCGCGATCGTACAGATAGCAGATGGTGCGCTGACAATGGATGCTGAAATTCTCCAGCGTGAATTTGAGCGGGGAGGAGTGCTGCAAAAAAAACTGCTCCTATATACTCAAGCACTTGTAACCCAGATTAGCCAAAATGCGGTCTGCAAATCTCACCATTCCATTGAACAACAACTTGCCCGTTGGCTTTTGTGCGTCCGAGATTGTCTTGCTCGAGATGAGATTTTCCTCACTCAGAAGTATATCGCGGACTTGATGGGAACCCGTCGCGCTACAATCACGGTCGCAGCGGGTGGTTTGCAACAAGAAGGAACGATCCGCTATAGCCGTGGAAAAATCGTAATTCTGAATCGAGTTGCACTGGAAGCAACTGCCTGCGAATGTTATGGCATAGTCAAAAAAGAGTTTGCTCGCTTACTCAATCTTTGATGTTTGTGCCAAGCAGTAGGGGGCTTATGTACGGAACCGTACAGACAGTGTCGCTCCAGCCGTGTCAATTTAAGATGCTTGATTTAGAAGTGATGGAAGCGGTGCCGTGCTAGTTAATCAGCTACTGCTGGCTCTACCAAACTCTGAGTTCCAGCGCCTTGCTCCCCATCTAGAAGAGGTTTCACTCTCCCTTGGTCAAGTCCTTTATGAAGCCGGGGAAAAGATTAAGCATGTCTATTTTCCAAATCGGGCTATGGTGTCTTTAATTGCAGTCTTGGAGGATGGCTCAACAACTGAAGTTTGCATGGTAGGTGGTAACGGAGTTGTCGGCTATCCTGCATTTTTGGGAGGAGAATACACAACCACTCGCACGATCGTGCAAGTTGCAGGTACTGCCATGAAGATAGATGCTAAAATTCTTCAAAGAGAATTTAATCGCGGTGGCATTTTACAAAGGCGACTGCTGCTGTACACCCAAGCGCTACTCACCCAAATCAGTCAAACTGCTGCTTGCAATCGTCACCATTCCCTAGAAGCAAGACTAGCCCGTTGGCTGCTTACTGCTCAAGATCACAAGGCTTCTGACACCTTACAAATTACTCAAGAGTTTATCTCTGAATTGTTAGGTACGCGGCGTTCCGGAGTAACCGTGGCGGCTGGTATGCTGCAACAAGCAGGTATTATTCGCTACAGCCGAGGTCGAATTACTATTCTCAATCGCTCTGCTTTGGAAGCAACCGCTTGTGAGTGTTATAGTTTTATTAAAAAAGAATTCGAGCGTTTGCTAGACGGCGAAAATAGTTGAACTAAAGGTGGGGTGGTCAGATCCCAGACTTCTTCAAGAAGTCTGGAATCGAAGTATTTTGTTGGCGTACTTGACGTCTATAGCGGTTTGTTTATTTCATCATCAAAGTTAAGTTGCCAGACCACCAGTACTCGATTAATCTAAAATTGGACTGTGGAGACTGACGCACCAGACTCGGTGACGCTCCCGAGGCGGAAAGAGCGAGAAAATATTTCTACTCGGCAAAATTGCTTCGGTTGACCAGCGGAGGGAAAAATTTTTAACATTCAAATTAAAAAATCCGCTTATATGTACGGTAGCGTACAGAGCGTGAGGTAGAACTGTGTCATGCTAGAAAAGACTTGAAAAAACTTATCCAGCTTGAACGATCGCCTTCACGCAGGATTAAGTATAATTAGCGACTAAATGCTGGAATGAAATCTCTGTTTAGCAGGAGTAAAACCTCTACTATTGAATTCTTTACTGGCGTCTAGAACTCAAAAATTTCAAGGAGCCAGCTGGTAATGACGAATGTAAGCGAACATAATATCTTGCTAGTAGAGGACGATCCTAACGACATTTTCTTGATAGAAAGGGCGTTTCGTCGGTCTAATTTCAGCCATCCCATTTCGGTTGTGAAAGATGGAGATGAAGCAATTATGTACCTTGAAGGTCAAGGTTGCTATGCACAGAGGGAAAACTACCCCTTACCAGCATTAATATTGCTAGATTTGAAATTACCGCGTCGTTCTGGTCTGGAAGTACTAGAATGGTTGAAGCAGCAGCCATTGCTCAAGCGAATTCCGGTGGTGATTCTCACATCATCGCGGGAAAATATCGATGTCGATCGCGCCTATGATATAGGAGTAAACTCTTATTTGCTCAAACCTGTTGTATTTAATGCTTTGCAAGAGATGATGCAGGTATTCAGCTCCTACTGGTTGAATTTTAACCAATATTCTTCCATTTACTTCACCTAGTATCGCTACCGAGTAAGTCAATAGTCAATAGTTAAAAGAATTGTATCCTGAGCTTTTGCGCTGTTTGAAATGGTAGTTTGAAGTAAAAAGGCATAAGTAAACTAAAAGCGGGAGCGGGCTTTAAGCCCAGCCCACAAAAGCTTTAAAATTAGGGTGGGTATCCTGCCTGCCCGTAGAAAACACAGGATGTTTGATATTTTATGATGTCGACCCATTTTATTTGTGCTGTAACGTATTAATCAGTTGCCTACGAGTTCTGATTCACTGGGTAAACAACTAGCAATGAGCAATCAAGACCATTCCATTCAACGCATCTTGCTGGTAGATGATAACCCAGATGATCGCTTGCTCGTAATCAGAGAACTGAGTCGAGAGTTTCCTTGGGTTGAAGTGAGCGAAATTATTGATGCGGATGCATTAACTCGGACATTAGCAGCGCATCGTTTCGATTTAGTGATTACTGATTATCAATTGAACTGGACAAATGGCTTAGAGATTTTGCGTGCGATCAAAGCTCGCGATCGCAACTGTCCTGTGATTATGTTTACCAATACTGGTTCTCAGGAAATTGCAGTTGAAGCGATGAAAGCGGGACTTGATGATTATGTAATCAAATCGACAAAACATTTTATTCGCCTCACTCAAGCGATTAGAACGGTGTGGGAACAATCTCAAACTCACCGCAAAGTATCACAACTAGAACTGCGCTTGCAGTCGTTACTCAATCAACTTCGCTTAGGTGTATTCCGTGCTACACTCCAAGGTCAACTATTAGATGTAAATACGGCGTTTTTAAATATCTTGGGTTTGCCATCCTTAGAAGAGGCTCAGTCATTTATTCGCGAACAACTCTACTGTCTGACCGCCGAGCGTACATTTGAGCAAAACAGGGAACGGGAAGTGCAGATCCAACGCTCTGATGGTACTAAAATTTGGGTATTATTCACTGAAACTCTCAATCAGTTTGACGGTGAAACCTTTATTGATGGATTATTGGATGATATTACAGACCGCAAGCAAGCAGAAGCAGAAATTCGCCAGTTCAGCCAAACTTTAGAACGTCGAGTCCAAGAGCGCACCGCTCAATTAGAAGCTATTAACCGCGAATTAGAAGCTTTTGCCTACTCAGTATCCCACGATCTGCGATCGCCAATTCGTCAGATTGACGGATTTGTAAATTTATTAAAAGAACACCTGGAAACTATCACCAACGATGAAACAAGTTTACATTATCTACAAGCAATTTTAGAATTAACTAGTCGAGCAGGCAAAATGATCGATGACCTGCTAGTTTATTCCCGTACTGGACGCACACAAATGCACTACTCCACTGTCGATATGAACCGTCTGGTTTGGGAAGCAAAGTCGCAGATTGAAATGGTGATTCCAGATACTGGTATAATTTGGCACATAGAACCACTACCTCACGTCTGGGGCGATCGCTCTTTATTGCGTTTAGTATGGCAAAATTTGATTGAAAATGCGGTTAAGTTTACTCGAACCTGCCAGCAACCAGTCATTACCATTGGTAGTACTGATGGCGATCGAGAAACCGTTTTTTTCATCCGAGACAACGGCGTTGGGTTTGATATGCAATATGCCAATCAGCTATTTACTATATTTCAACGCCTTCATAGCCAAACACAGTTTGAAGGGACAGGTTTAGGACTTGCGAATGTCCAACGAATTATCTACAGACATAGTGGTAGAGTTTGGGCGGAAGGAGCTATAAATGAAGGGGCAACAATATACTTTACCCTGCCAAAAGTTGGTAAGTAGTTGGCTGTTGTTTGTTGTTTCTGCTGACTACTAACTACTAACTACTAACCAACAACATACCTGGAATCTACATCGCAGGCTAGATGCGCATATTCATCAAATACCTTGAAAATAATGCTACAAAGCTCCTATTTATTTTATATAGGGAAGCCGTGAGACGAAACCTATAATAATAATAATATCATGATGCGTATTCTGCTGCTAGAAGATTCTTGGGCAGACGCCGAACTCATCGGTGCAACTTTGAAAAAGAGTGGGATAGAATGCGAATTAGTGCGGGTAGAAACTTGTACTGGGTTCGTAGAAGCTCTCAAAAGCGAAACCTTTGATTTGATCCTGGCAGATTACGCTCTTCCCTCCTTTAATGGATTCTCTGCTCTGGAGTTTGCTCATGCCATTTGTCCCCATGTACCATTTATTATTATTTCTGGGATACTGGGCGAGGAAAGAGCAATTGAAACTCTCAAAAGTGGTGCTACAGATTATGTATTGAAACAACGTTTGGAGCGACTAGCTCCAGCAGTGCAACGAGCATTGCGAGAAGCTAAGGAACGAGAATCACTCCGGCGAGCTGAGGCGGAATTGCGAAAAAGTGAAGAACGATTCCGCACCTCTGTGGAAACAATGCTGGACTGTTTCGGCATTTACTGTGCTATTCGTGACACATCAGGTAAAATCGAAGATTTCCGTATTGAGTATGTGAATGCAGCTGCCTGTATCAATCACGGTATGACAGCAGAGCAACAATTGGGGAAGCGGCTGTGCGAATTAATGCCTGTGCATCGAACAAGTGGGCTGTTTGCGGAATACTCTCAGGTTGTAGAAACTGGTCAACCACTGGCGAAAGAATTATTGCTCTGCGAAGAACGTGATGGTCAGCAGCATATTACTAAAGCTTATGATATTCGGGCTGTGAAATTTGGGGATGGGGTAGTTGTAACTTGGCGCGATACAACACAGCGTCGACAAGCTGAAGAAGAACGCAAACAATTAATTGCCCGAGAACAAGCAGCCAGAACAGAAGCCGAAGCCGCCAACCGCCTCAAAGACGAGTTTTTAGCAATTGTTTCCCATGAATTACGTACCCCACTTAACTCCATGTTGGGGTGGACGCAGATATTGAGGACTCGGCAGGTCAATGAAGCGATCGCCATCAAAGCTTTAGAAACAATTGAGCGCAATGCTAAACATCAAAAAAAACTGATTGAAGATATTCTGGATGTATCGCTGATTATTCAAAATAAACTACGTTTGGAATTACAACCCGTCCACCTAGTTCCGATTGTTTATGCTGCAATAGACGACATCCTACCATTGGCTCAGGCGAAGTCTATCCAAATAAAGCCTATCCTCAGTCCATTTGTCGACCGAGTCATGGGAGATGCGGAACGCTTGCAACAAATTGTCGTAAATCTCCTTTCTAACGCCGTCAAGTTTACTCCTGCTGCTGGTCGAGTGCAAGTTGAACTGGAGCAAATCGACGGATTTGCCCAAATTACAGTTATTGATACTGGTCAAGGTATCAGTCCTGATTTTCTCCCCCATGTATTCGATCGCTTCCGACAAGCAGATGGTACAACAACGAGAAAGTTTGGGGGACTGGGATTGGGACTAGCGATTGTTCGTCATTTGGTTGAGATGCATCATGGTAATGTTTATGCTGCCAGTGAGGGAATCGGTAAGGGAGCCACGTTTACAGTACAACTGCCAATTTACCAAATAGGCTTGGAATTGCAAAAACCGCTACAAGTTTGATGTGGAACACAGATTGCGCCAAGCCCGCAACTCAGAAACTGGGTAGATAAGTAGCAATTGAGCCGAGTTCTTATTAGATCGTCATCTAAATAGCGCTATAATTTTTAAGGATTTCTTGATATCAGATCTAGCCCAGTTGACGGCTGTTGTTAACCAGAAGTAAGGAAAACAGTATGGTCAGACGCGGTGTTTCACTCATAGAGGCTGCGAGGCGTTTGCACATGAGTCAAAGCCATCTGTTTATGGCTCTGCAAAAAGGTGAGATTCCCACTTTTAGAAAAGATGGACGAACTGTAGTTTCCCAAGGAGCGTTAAGGGAATATCAATCCCGGAAACGCCTCAGTGCTACTTATCGCTCTTGAAGCGTGCTTTATGCTAAACGTGCCATAGCTACGTCACGTATTAACGTAGTTCTAGAGTAAAGGTAGGCGCTAATGGTGCTATTTTCTTCACTATTGAGCGCTTTTTTATTTTCAAGCTGTTTTAACAAGTGCTTGACTAAATCTGTGTCACTGACTTCTAAAAGAGCACTGGGCTGGATTTGTTCAATCACAGACCAGAGAAAACGTAAAGTTGAAGAGTTCATAATCATATCCTCTCGTGGTACGGTTGGAAATCTAAAGAAAAGCTTAAAAGTATTTTAGAGGCTAAATCTAAAGAAAATCTTAAATATTACAAAGAGTCACTAATTTGATGAAAATCTAAACATTGAAGTTCACAAATCTAGATTTAATCTAGATTTAAAATTCCTTGCGGCGAGCCTGCTTGTATGCATGCGGAAGCTGCATTAGCTCGCATAGAACCAGTGAAAGTTTTGACCGATTTCGTCCTGCCATCTGCCCTCTGGCTTCGTCATCTAAATTCCAGGACGTTTAATTCTAGTCTCCGGAATGTTGTAACTGTTGCAAGATGTGATTGCTATTGTATGATGATTTTGCATCAAATCTATGCGATATTTAGATATTAATTCTTCATTTCGTTAAGCTTTGGTGATATTTTGCCAGAAGGGCGTTGCTAATTTCATGTATGATGCAGGATTTTGTGTTCTGCCAGAACTCTTGTGTAACAGACGGGAAATTAACCTAACTGAACGCCTGCGGCGTACGCGTCTGGTACGTTTGGATTCATACTTTTATTCAGCAACACCCCCCAAAGAAGTATTCTGACTTTTTCCGACCAAAACGTGAGCAGCAAAAAAGACCGTGGTAGCGGGAGGCTTATCCATGAAAAAACCTCTGATATTTATCTCTATCAGAGGTAAGGAATCACTATTTCACCCAATGTTGGCAAAAGGCTGTACAGCATAGCTCCTTCAAGCGACGTAGGAGGGAGGGTTTTTCATAAATATTATCCTGCATTTGCTAACGCTAACTCTCGTTTTTCGGATTTGCGTACTGTCACTTGACCGTCATCATCAATATCGACGATAGCTGTATCACCTTCTGTGATTTGACCAGATAGGATGGCTTCTGCTAGAGAATCTTCGAGGAGGCGCGTAATCGCCCGACGCAATGGTCTAACACCGTAGCTGGGGTTGTAGCCTTCTTGCAGTACACGTTCTTTGAAGCGCTCGCTCACTTCCAAGGCGATACCTTTTTCAGTTAGGCGGCTTGTCACTTCTTTCAGCATGATGTCAGCAATTTGCTTGACTTCCTCTTGATTGAGTTGGGTGAAAACGATAATCTCATCGAGACGGTTGAGAAACTCGGGACGGAAGTAAGCTTTGAGTTCTTCGTTCACCAAGGTACGAATGCGGTTGTAGCTTGCTTCGGCTTCATCTTCACCAACCTGAAAGCCCAAACCACCGCCGCCTTTTTCAATTACTCGTGAACCGATGTTAGAAGTCAAAATAATCAGTGTATTCTTAAAGTCTACTTTCCGACCTTTGGCATCGGTGAGATGACCGTCATCCAAGATTTGCAGTAGCATATTGAATACATCGGGATGTGCTTTCTCGATTTCGTCGAACAGCACTACCGTGTATGGTCTGCGCCGTACAGCTTCAGTGAGTTGTCCGCCTTCGTCGTATCCAACATAACCAGGAGGCGAACCAATTAGCTTAGAAACTGTATGGCGTTCCATAAACTCAGACATATCCAGACGAATCATCGCTTCTTCAGAACCGAACAAGTAAGCCGCCAATGATTTCGCCAGTTCTGTCTTACCGACTCCAGTTGGTCCGCAGAAGACAAAGCTAGCAATCGGCCGATTGGGATTCTTTAACCCAACACGCGCGCGCCGGATAGCACGCGATACAGCCGTAACTGCTTGCTCTTGGCCGATGAGTCGCTGATGCAAAGTTTCTTCTAAGTGCAGCAGCATTTCTGACTCAGACTCGGTCAGTTTGTTGACTGGTATACCAGTCCAAGAGGCGACGATTTGAGCAATGTCTTCTTCGTCAACAATAGGCTTGTTGACAAATTGTTCGTTTTGTGAATCTGCTAGTTGAGCTTCAAGTTCTAACTCACGGTCGCGCAGTTGTGAAGCTTTGTCAAAATCTTGCGCTCTCACGGCTTCGTCTTTAGCTTTGCTAACAGCAGCTAATTCGCGCTTGGTTTTGCGATTCGCGGAAACTAGCGAATTCCGCAGGCGTACGCGGCTTCCTGCTTCATCAATCAGGTCGATGGCTTTATCTGGCAAGAAGCGATCGCTGATGTAGCGGTCTGATAAACTAGCAGCTGCAATTAGCGCCCGATCGGAAATATTGACTCTGTGGTGCTGCTCGTAAGCCAAGCGCAAACCATGTAGAATCTGAATAGTTTCTTCTACGGAGGGTTCACCAACTAAGATCGGTTGGAAACGACGCTCTAAAGCAGCATCGCGTTCGATATGCTGACGGTATTCATCAAGAGTAGTTGCGCCAATGCACTGAATTTCACCTTTTGCCAATGCTGGCTTGAGGATGTTAGCAGCATCCATACCACCTTCTACACTACCAGCACCAACTAATGTGTGAATTTCATCAATCACTAGGATGATATTGCCTGCAGAGCGAATTTCATCCATGATTTTCTTGAGGCGTTCTTCAAAATCGCCGCGAAAGCGAGTACCTGCCACCAGTAATCCCATGTCTAGGCTAATGACTTGCTTGTCTTGTAAAATTTCAGGGACATCTTGGTTGGCAATACGTTGTGCCAGGCCTTCGGCGATAGCGGTTTTACCAACTCCTGGGTCGCCAATCAAAACAGGGTTATTCTTCGTACGACGACCAAGAATTTGGATAGCGCGTTCAATTTCTTTGGCGCGACCGACCACGGGGTCAAGCTTACCTTCTCGTGCTAATTTGGTGAGGTTTCTACCAAATTCCTCTAAAGTTAATGTTTGGGTTCGTCTGGGAATACCATTACCACCTGCGGTCACAGGTGTAGCCTCACCCAAGCGACGAATCACTGAGGCGCGGACGTTTTTGAGGTCAACACCCAAATTTTGCAGTACTTTGGCGGCGACTCCTTCACCGGCCTCAGTCAATCCCAAAAGTAGGTGTTCAGTACCGATATAGTTGTGTCCTAAACTACGAGCTTCTTTAAAGGACTGTTCGAACAAAGTTTTTACTTTGGGAGTAAAGGGAATTTCCGGTGGTAGGTAGCCAGAACCCCGACCAATAATTCTTTCGACCTCGCGACGTGCATCTTTGAGAGTAACGCCCAATTCGGTCAGCACTTTGGCAGCAACCCCATTTCCTTCTCCCAGCAAACCCAGGAGAATCTGTTCGGTTCCTACGAAGTTGTGACCCAGTCTTCTGGCCTCCTCCTGAGCGAGCATGACTACTTTAATAGCTTCCGAAGTGAAATGTTCAAACATAGCGGGTTTTGCTCCCTTGCTGCTTGGGCTTTGGGTAAAATGAAATGACTTTTACCCTCACCTGAATTATTGTCTACTTTTCTTAAGGACAATGTATCTTTATTTAAAGTGTAACGGCAGTGGGGAGAGCCGTAAGATTTTAGGTGTGTTAGCCGTCTGTTTTGAAGAAAATAGGAGAGTAGGGCAGGAAGAGAGAGGAAGATGGGGTTCTGGGGGAGATGGGGGGCGCGGGCATTGGGCATAATTAACAACCGCTAACCACTAACCACTAACTACCAACCATTAACTATTATGAACAAAGATCAACAGCATCCTCAATACCATCGCGATCGCTCAGTTGTCAATAGTCTACTAGCCGGTGAAGCGACAGATTATAACCTTGCAGAACTAGCGAGATTGCGAATTCGCTATCAAGGCTTTCCTGGTGCCAGAGATATTCAAAGCGATCTAGACAAAATTTTACAGCAATGGGGTATGACTGAAACGGAGCTATTTGAAAAAACTCGCGCCATTCACGCTGCTGGTGGAGTTTATAAAAGCCGCTCAAAAAGAGAGGAACAAGATTGGAATTAGTCACTGGGGTGTGGGATAATTGCGGGATGCGAGTTGGAATTTGCGTGGCTCGCCCATCACCGCGTTTGGTACATCATTTCTACATTTTTTTAGTGGCGATCGCACAGTCTTTTGACAGCTGCTTGAGTTTCTCCTGTTGGCGATCGCCAGGATCTATAGTTCCAAGTTGTATAGAAAACTGTGGAATTTTGGCATTAACGGGTGATATCATTATGATTGAACGATTTTCTGCCTTGAAAAGATTATTGCGGATATATTATTCTGTTTTCTCATTTTGACGTTGCTTGCCGTAATTGCGCAATTTCTGCAATAACTTTTCTTGGGATGAAGTAGGGATATCCTGACTGATAGTGGATTGAAATTGTTGGTTCTGCGATCGCTTTTTTGGGGATGAAGCAGAAGTTTCGAGAGTAACAACGGTTGGTTGAAGTTGTTTGTTGGCAATCTTGAAAGCAGTAGGTGGCAGGTAAAATGTCGTCTGTCCTTGACTTTCACCTGTTTCGAGCTGTGTTGTATTTGGGCTTTTAACAGCTGTTTTAACCGCATCTAATGTAGTTGCAACCTCAACTTGCTGTTGCATCTGTTGAGTAGAAGACACCAAGCTACTTAGACCATTAACCAGTTGCTTGAGATTTTCCCGAAAAGTTGGATCGCCAGTCAATTCATCCAAATCAGATGTAATTTTCTGGGCATTTTCAAATGTTACCCTTGCCGAATCTAAGGTTTGTTGTAACACTAAAAGGTTCTTTGGATCGTTGAGCGCTTGGCTAGCGTCGCGCAAATTAGCTGAAGCTTGTGCAGCATTTGCAGAGAGAGTTTCTAAATTTTTTACTAACTCTCCCCGTGTCAAACGATTTAAAGTAGGCGATAGACCAGCAACTGTAGTCCGTAGTTGATTGCTAGTTTCGGTAATATTATTTAAGGCTGCAACTAGTGAAGAACGATTAGTTGTTACGAGGGTATCCAGGTTTTTAAGCAATTGATTGGCTTGATTTGCAGTTGAACTAATACTTTTCGCCGTGATACCGAATTGATTGACGGCTTCATTTGTAGATATACTGAGTTTATTTGCGGTATTTGCTACAGATGTGGCAGCGGTTGAAAAATTGTTCAGTTGTTTTTGTGCGGTTCTGGTTAAACTGGTGATTTCACGACTGAGAACAGCTACTTGAGCAGCGGCATTGGAGGTATTTTCTAGTGCTTCATTCAGATTCTCATAGACTCTTGGCTGAGCATAGAGAGTAGCTAAGTTAGTACTGGAGCGAATCAACTCATCGAAACTAATGCCTGTTTGACCTTGTAATCGCGAACGATCGCAAACGATTATACTGGGATCGCAATCTCTGTCTAAGGGTTTAGCAACAACAGTTCCAGGCGGTAAAGTTGATTCGGGTGTGATATCAATAATACTTTCGCTAATCAGGCCGGATTGATTGGCTTCGATTCTGACATCACGAGGAATAATTAAGTTAGGATTAGCGATTTCTATTTCCACTTCCACATTATTTGGTCCTGGTCGGATGGCAGAAATATTACCTACCCTAACGCCACGATAGCGAACTACTGACCCTTTTTGCATACCGCTAGCATTAGCAAATTCCACAAAGGCTTTGTATGAACTCCGAGCAACGGTAAATCTATTTAGCCAGAGGATAATTGCCACAAATACACCTCCTCCCAGGAGGAGTAGTAATCCCACAGAACCTTCTCGAAATGTGCGCGATCGCATTTTTGTTTCCTCCCTTTTGGATTTTAGAGATTAGATTTTAGATTAGTACTGGTTAGTAGTTAGTGGTTAGGGGTTAGTGGATAGTGGTTAGTGGTTAACTACTAACAATTCCGATTCCAAAATCCGACTTTGTCTTAGCCTACAACTTGAATTGGTCCGGAGACACTTCCACTCATAAATTGTCTGATTAAGGGATTTTCTGTACTATCTAATTCACTAACTGTACCTTGCCACTGTACTTTACCTTGATAGAGGAATACCAGTCTGTCAGTTGTCCGGCGAATAGTGCTCTGTTGGTGAGTGACTATTACGTATGTACTGCAGCCTCCTGGAGTAGTTCGTAACTGCTGGATGAGATCTTCTATTACTGTTGAGGCGATTGGATCGAGTCCGGCTGTTGGCTCATCGTAAAGCAAAACTTCTGAGCCTTCTTTGGGATTGTCGGGGTTAGACATGATCGCACGGGCAAAACTTACCCGTTTTCGCATACCTCCAGAAAGTTCGGCTGGATAGCGATCGCTTATCCCTGACAAACCCACCATCTCCAATTTTTCCTCGACTAATTCGCGAATGCGTTTTCTGGGCAAATTCGAGTGCTGATATAAAAGGAACCCAACATTTTCATCCACTGTCAGCGAGTCAAATAGCGCCGCCTGCTGAAATACCATCCCGATACCAACCGGATCGACTCCATCCTCAATCAATCCATCTCGTCGCACCCCTCGCAGATAAATTTCTCCCGCATCGGCAGAAATTAACCCAGCAATCAGGCGTAAAATTGTCGATTTACCAGTACCGCTAGGTCCAATTATCCCCAGTGCTTCTCCTCGGTAGATTGTCAAATCGACATTATCTAAAACCTTATTGCGACCAAAGGACTTAGAGACACCTTTTAGTTCAATCAACGGTTCAGTCATTTGTCAATAGATCGTGGATAGTGGTTAGTGGATAGTGGTTAGTGGAGAACTACTAACCACTAACTACTAACTACTAACAAACAACAAAATG
>JANZYY010000651.1 GCA_026419705.1 Fischerella sp. | reverse complement strand
CAAATACCTCTAGTGGTTTGCCAAAGCAACTTTGCGGGGTTTGTAGTTGTCGCTTTCGCGCTGAAGTGCTAACTACAAACAATACTTACCCAGCAATTTTGGTTTGGTGGAGTACTAGTTTTGGATGCATAAAAGTATTCTGCCTTTCTTTGGTCAATATATATCGTGATTTCAAAAATTATTTCAAAAAAGTAACTGTATCCCGACGTAGCTAAGCCGGATAAATCCGTAAACGTCTTTTAGGTTCTTCTCCAAAGCTATGAGACTTTAGACGGTAGTGTTCAACCAGTTCGTGTTGCATTTTGCGAACATCAGCAGAACGGGGTAACAATTCGACTGGCTGACCGAATGGAATTACAACTTGTTCAACAGCAACTCTGGCTTCTTCTAAAGCATCAATTTCATCTTCACCATTGCTGTGAGTATAAAGTTGCGTTACATCCGTGCTTTCCGATTCATTCATCTGCAAACAAGACCGTAAAGCACGAGTAATTGCCGGAACAGTGTTTGCCTTAATAGTGTAAACAGGTACTTGATGCTTGCAGACCATGCGTCGGAAATTAGAGTGTTTGCGTGCGTGCGATCGCAGTGCCAAAATTGCATCTGCATCATCGAGATTGCTTGTCAGCATCACAGGCAAATTCAGCGTCTGGATTGCACGCACTAACAGGTTATGACTAATGCCATAGGGGTAAAGACGCAATGGCAAAACTTTAGCTCTAACAACCTGATTGTCACTCGTGGAATCTAATTGCTCTAGCTGAACGAAGGGTTCATCGGGGGATTCTGCTTCGGTAGAATGCTTGGTGAGATGCACCGACTCATTTCGAGCTTGCATTTCGGGAAATAGTCGGATTTGTCCAGTCTTTAGCCAACCGTTGGAATCAGGGGAGTAAGAGGGTTCGTAGAAAACTGGTCGTTTTTGCATGGGCACACTGGGATCTATGCGGGTAATCATGACCTGACCGTTTTCGCTGATTGTTCTCACTTGTAAAGGCGGTTGATGACCTCGCAAAAGACTATCTACTGTCTCAGCAACGCTTTCATGCACCACCCAGCACTGTCGTTCCAGCATCTCCACAGCAATGTCAAAGGTGGGAGGCGCTTTGCGCTCTAGCACACTCTTCTGGCTACCCCGTCGTCTAGCTTCTTCATCACCAAGAGTCACAGACTGGATACCACCCACCAAGTCACATAGGGTTGGGTTTTTGATCAGGTTCTCAATTCGGTTGCCATGAGCGGTACCCACCAACTGCACGCCTCGTTCCGCAATACTCCGCGCCGCAAAGGCTTCCATCTCGGTGCCAATTTCGTCGATGACGATCGCTTGGGGCATATGGTTTTCCACTGCCTCAATCATCACTTGGTACTGGAGTTCGGGACGAGCTACTTGCATGCGTCTCGCCCGACCGATTGCTGGATGGGGCACATCACCATCCCCTGCAATTTCGTTGGACGTGTCGATGATGACAACGCGCTTATTTAGTTCATCAGCTAATACCCTTGCAATTTCTCTGAGTGCAGTCGTTTTCCCGACACCTGGACGCCCCAGCATCAGAATCGACCGTCCCGTTTCTACCAAATCGCGGATCGTAGAAATCGTCCCATAGACTGCCCGACCGACTCGGCAGGTCAGACCAATAATCTCTCCGCTCCGATTTCTAATCGCACTGATGCGGTGCAGGGTCTGTTCGATACCTGCTCGATTATCAGGTCCAAAGCGACCCACACGATCTATGCAATAGTTGAGTTGTTCGTGGGCGATTGGCGTCTTAGATAGATACTCCGCTTGCTCCTCTAGGAAGCGAGCTTCTGGGAGACGCCCCAGATCCAGAATCACTTCAATCAAGTCGTCTTTCTGTGGGTGCTGTTCTAAGACCTGTCGAATCTCCAGGGGAAAAATATCAAGAAATTTCTGAAGGTCGTTTGTAATTTGCATTGTTTCGATAGCGATGTTGCTAGCAATCTCAAGAGAACCCAAAAGCTTCGCTAGCGCTGCTGTAATATCTGATTGCGGCTGTTATAAGTGGGGATTGGCAGTGATTAGCAACATCAAACTGTTCTAACTTTCAACAGCGATCGCTGCTATCTCTAAATTTTTACTGCCCGCTTGGCGTACAAACGATGAAACTAAGGATTTGTCAACTATCTACACTTCTACTCTAGCAAACTCCCGACCTTATACCAATTCCCTTTGACTGTGAATACTATTGCCGCGATCGCTTTTTCGGTTGCTAAAAGCAAGTATTGAAGAAGGCATCTCTGCTGGAGACAGCGGCAGCTAGCTGAAGGCAATTAGAGAAGGATTCAGACCCCCTAAGCATTTTAGGCGCTTCGCCTTCCCAAAGGATAGACCACTAAATTTATGATTTAGTGGGGTCACGGAACCTTGTTTGGGCAAACAAAAGGCATTACCTTAAAACTTTTTCTTCGCTCTTGCCTGAAGGGCCGATAACGTTTACCAAAAAAACAGCATCAAATAATGTACCTTCAATTCGAGCGTGGCTTTTGCCTTTCTTGGAAGTCCCGATCGCTGAAGAAGGCGCTATGCTGGAGGCAGAATAAATAGTAATTTTTATTACTCTATTTCTACAGATGTAGCGATAGTATGGTAACTTTTATTACTCCATTTCCACAGATATATAGTAATAATACGAGCCTTCTGGAATTATGGTATGTGTATCAAATGACTTATGTTTTTCATAGTCTTCAGCGAAACCATAAATGTTTACAACCTTTGTAACTGTGCCTTCAATGCCTGTATTGTGAATGCATATTTGTTCGCCAATTCTAGGAATGTTGGGCAATATCACACTTATTGATTTAACGACGGAATCCTCAGATTTTCTCGTACCGAATATTTTGCAAGGGAACATAACTTGTAACCGTTCAGGGGGAGTGAACCTGCGGCG
>JANZYY010000650.1 GCA_026419705.1 Fischerella sp. | reverse complement strand
CAGATGTGTATAAGAGACAGGCTGATGGGCTATTTTACTTCCCGCTGGGTTACACGCCCAATTATGCGAATAAACTGGGCGACTCAGGCAATGGCATCTGGAAACCTAGACCAAGCGGTAGACTTGAGCAGCATCCAGGAACTCAATACCCTTGCTCACTCTTTTAATTACATGGCAGGGCAATTGCGCGAATCCTTTACCGCTTTAGAAAACAGCAAGGCAGAACTGGAAAACAAGGTAGAAGAACGCACCGCCGAACTCAAAACCGCCTTGATTGAGTTGCAGCGCACTCAGGCACAAATGGTTCAAAGTGAAAAAATGTCAAGCCTGGGTCAACTAGTAGCAGGGGTAGCTCATGAAATCAACAACCCCGTCAACTTTATCCACGGCAATATTACCCACCTAGACGAATACACTCGAGATTTGCTGCGGATGATCCTCCTCTACCAGCAACGCCATCCCAGTAATGACCCGCAAGTGCAAGCACTAGCCGAAGAAATAGACTTAGAGTTCCTAATTGAAGACTTACAGAAGATCCTGTCTTCGATGAAAATCGGGACTGAGCGCATTCGTAACATTGTCCTATCGCTGCGGAACTTTTCGCGCATGGATGAAGCAGAATTTAAAATAGTTGATATTCATGAGGGGATTGAAAGTACACTATTGATTCTGCAACACCGCCTCAAAGACAGACCAGAACATCCAGAAATTGAAATTATTCGAGACTATGGCAACTTGCCACCAGTAGAATGCTATCCCGGACAACTCAATCAAGTTTTTATGAATATTCTGGTGAATGCTATCGACGCCCTCGACGAGGTAAACACCAAGCGCAGCGATCGGCAAATAGAAGAAAATCCCGGTCAGATTACTATCCGCACTTCTGTGATTGATTCACAGTGGATAGAAATTGCGATCGCTGATAACGGCCCGGGAATGCCAAAACAAGTTAAAAATCGCATTTTCGATCCATTCTTCACCACCAAACCGGTAGGCAAAGGCACAGGCATGGGTATGGCGATCAGCTATCAAATCATCACCGAAAAACATGGTGGTAAATTAGAGTGTTTTTCCACTCCTGGTAAAGGAACTGAGTTTATTATTCGAGTGCCTGTGCGACAGCAAGTTTGTCAACTCATCTAACGGAAATAATTCAATCCAGTTTCCGTACAAACAGCATCTAAAGCTCGATCCCAAGGTTCAATCGGTAATTCAGGTAAATAAGCAAAATTAAAAACAACGCCAATCGTCGGTTTCTTTTCCCACTCAGGTGCAGCCAGCAAGCGATCGTAATATCCCCCACCGTAACCCAAGCGATATCCTTGATTGTCACAAGCAACACAAGGCACTAGAATTAAATCCACTGCGGCAGGATCTATGATTGGCGCATCTGGACGAGGTTCGCCAATGCCGTAAGCACCAATTTGTACTGATTCCTTCAGTGTCCAAATATGCCAATATAGGGAATTGCCCACGCAGCGAGGCAGCCCCCATATTTTTGTGGAGTAGGCACCAAACAAGAGACTCAAATCAGGTTCCTGACGAAAGCTGAAATAACCAAGAACTGTTTTTGCCTCACTAAACAGTGGTGAAGTGAGAATGTGCGCGCAAATGCGATCGCTCTTTTGTTTCCATTCTTCAATTGACATAGATTGACGTTTTTTTAAAAGCGATCGGCGTAGTTGTATTTTTTCCATCTAATCATAAAGAATGAACCACAAAGGCACGAAGACACCAAGGAAACACTTTTTTGTGTCTTGGTGTCTTTGTGGTTATATTATGCCTAATTCAACTCAGACTAAACTCAAGCAGCGTTCTGACGCCACCAGTCAATCGTATTCTTCAGCCCTTGTTTGAAGTCTACCTGGGCAGTAAAACCAAAAGCTTGTTTTGCCCTTTCGGTATCCAAACAACGGCGGGGTTGACCGTTGGGTTTGTCGGTTTCCCAAACAATCTCGCCTTCATACTCCATCAATTCACAAATTAGATTAATCAAATCGCGGATGGAAATTTCGTAACCAGTCCCCAAGTTCACTGGTTCCGAGTCGTTGTAGAACTGAGTACCCATGACAATTCCCCGCGCTGCATCTTCTGAATAGAGAAACTCACGGGTAGGACTGCCATCACCCCAAACAGGGATTTTCTTTTCTCCCTTGATTTGTGCTTCGTGAACTTTGCGAATTAACGCTGGGATCACGTGGGAACTTCTGGGGTCAAAGTTATCTTCTGGACCGTATAAATTCACTGGCAAAAGATAAATGCCATTAAAGCCGTACTGTTGGCGGTAAGCTTGTAGCTGCACTAACAAGGCTTTTTTTGCTACACCGTAGGGGGCATTCGTTTCTTCTGGGTAGCCATTCCACAGGTCATCTTCTTTGAATGGCACTGGAGTAAATTTGGGATAGGCACAGATAGTACCAACACAGACGAATTTCTCTACTCCAGCTTGATAGGCAGCATGAATTAACTGGGCTCCCATCATCAAATTGTCGTAAAACAATTCCGCGGGTTTTTCTCTGTTAAGACCAATACCGCCGACGTGTGCTGCCAGGTGGATAATGATGTCTTGTTGGTCAACCGCACGCTGACAATTTTCCATCCGGCGCAGATCGCAATCACGCGATCGCGGTACTGTTATTTTCTCCAGACTAGCTCCAGCTTTACACAGCTGGTCTACTACCTGCCTTCCCAGAAAACCAGAACCTCCAGTGACGAGAATCCGTTTATTCTTTAGTTCTAAGGCGTTCATCTTTTGTCCTCGTGGTTCTTATTCACAGGTGCAACACGCCTACTTCTTGCCTAATCATGGCATTATCCTTAATTACCTTTGCCACTGTTCCATTAGGAGAAGTTAGTCCCAAGGCTTGTAAGTCTGCTTCCACCATCAGGGCTACTAGTTCTGGAAATGTCACCGAGCGTTTCCAAC
>JANZYY010000649.1 GCA_026419705.1 Fischerella sp. | reverse complement strand
TTAGGACTAAATTTAGTCGGGGCTGCTATGGTCATAGACATGGCAGAAGAAATTGCCCAATTGCGGGCACAGTTGCAAGCATATCAGTCACGGCAATCCTAGTACAGCTTTGCGTAAACCAGTTGATTTTTTTGAGTGGACGATAATAACAGCCGAAAAAATCCTAAAATGAGTCAGAAAGCAATTTGATCAAAACTGTCATAAACTCGTATGCCTCCTCGCTGGCCTCGTAAACCCGACCGCAATGACCCAGCTTACCGCAAGCTCGATGACCGGATGAACTTCGCCGTACATGTGGCAATATTTGCGGCGTGTAATTCTGGATTGTGGTTTTTTCACAACATCTTGAAAGTGACTTGGGATTGGCTACCTTGGCTGACAGCAGGCTGGTTAGTGGTATTGTTGGTACATCTAATTTATATTGCCGCGATCGCCGACTACCGCGAGACACCATCCAAATCCATCTGAAGAATGACTCACAAGACTGGGGCGATTGTAACTTGTGGCGGTAGAATCAGCCGATTAATTAAGCGATAATAATAATAAGCATAAGAATTCGCTTCCGTTCACAAGGGTTATTTTTATGGCTAAGACTAACACCACAGAATTATTGGAAGCTCTAGCAACTGAAATTGGCGAAAACGTTTACATGGACATCGCTAAATGGCATTTGTATTTATCGGATGCCAAATTGCATACTGTGGTTGCAGAACAAGTGTATCCCTTCATTACTGACAGCAAGCCTGTAGATGAAGAGGATGTTATCCAAGTTCTAGAATCAATACCAGTCAAGATTGGCGGTGGTAGAAGAGAAATTCCTTTGATTGATTTATTGCCCTTACAATGTCAGGTAAATTTAGTAGATATATTGGAAAAATTTCAACGCGAGATGTAATTTTTCTTGCCAAGCTTGGTGAAACCACCTAAGAGTCAGGATGACTGCGTATCGTCTAAGAAGATTGATATGACGTTTTTTATGGATGATTCATTTATAAAGTAAATACTAAGTAGGAGAGCCTGTCCTCGAGCTGGATTCCAGCGCGTGAAGCACAAGCGCGTTGTGTTACGGCTATGTCGGGATTTGAGTGTCCCAGAGAGCAGAACACACTACTGAGCGCTGCGGTGGGGGGCGAGTGCTTTCGCGCAACCGATAATTTCAGGTTTACTTTATAAATTGTCTTTGATGTCTGATTTTCCATCAATAGCTAATCTATCAATACGGCAACCTATTTCCAAAAACTGATGGAGGTTATTCATAATGCTACTACAAATAAAAGATACTGGCGAGTTGATTAAGATTCAGGATGTTCAAGAATTGATCGATCCCAGTATTGATAGTATTCGTGCTAAAGAACAACAAGGCGAGGAAGAACAAGCATTGGAATCTTATAAAAAAGAAAATCTAGTTTTTCCCTCTGGGGAAAATCTACCTCGTTGTTGGATGGACGCAAATTATAGAAACTCGAAAGCTTCCTAGCTAGCTAAATTTAAAGATCGGTAAAGCAGTCCTTGCCCGAACGCCTGCGGCGTACGCGTCTCTACATCCAACTACATCCCCGCAAGACATAATCTGAGTCAACGCAGCCAGGCTAATTAAATACCATACGGTAGTCAGTTGTTGCAAATAGCACATCACAAACAGATGGCTCGACACTACAAATAGTGGGTTTAGTCATGATATTTGTAGTTTTAACAAACAGGGTTTCTCACGATATCTATCACCCAATCCCCACTATTCACCACAAAAATCTGTGATGCTTGTTCGCTCATCAAAAAATCACCAATGACTGATGACTAAATCAAAATTTGCGTTGACCATAACTTTTGCATTATTGTGTTGCATGAGTTATTTAGTGCCAGTCATGGCACAATCCAATCAACCAGCCATCAATGGTTCTGAGCAGATACAAATCCGCTTTCGAGAACAAGAACCCGATGGGTCAAGTCGGGGTAGACCTACCAAAAGAAGGGGAACGGGAAGCCGTGGCAATTGCCCACCCGTAGAATTATTAACTACTGCTTTAATACCTGTAAAAAATGTGGGTCTAGCAGTAGAAGAGCATCCTACCTTCTGGTTTTTTGTCCCCTACAAGACAGCTGATATATCTACTGGAGAATTTGTATTACAAGATGAGGTTAATAAAGATGTTTACCGGACTTATTTCACTCTCCCGGAAACACCAGGTATTGTGAGTTTGAAATTGCCATCTACAGCGCCACTAGCTATTGATCAAACCTATCAATGGTACTTTAAACTTTACTGTAGAAATACGATTGATAGTGCCGCTGCCAACTTATCCAATCCAGTATTTGTACGTGGATGGGTGCAAAGAGTAGCAATCAAACCAGACTTAGAGTATAAATTGAAATCAGTTACAACACCACGGCAACGTATTGCTCTTTATGCTGAACATGGTATTTGGTATTCAGCGTTGAGTGAGTTGGCAAAACTACGCTTGAGCGAGCCGCGAAATCCTATCATTAACAATGATTGGACTCTGTTATTGCAAGATGTTGATTTGGAGGATTTAAATTCACAACCTCTAATTGGAGAGGTAAAAATTAACAATCAGCTGTTGTTATACCTATTCAAAAAAATACCTAATAGCAGATAATATTAACCGGGATAAAGGTAAAGGTAAAGACACCCTACTAGAAGTGCAGGGTAGGAACCACTCAGTCACCTTTTTCATAGAAAATAAATTCATTGCCAATCTGCTTTCAAAATTTACAACCAATTCCCCACCAAAACGTAGGGTGCCCACAAATAAGGAATTTCATCATTAGTTAATAACTTCAGTTGAGCAAGACGAAGAGCTTCAGCTTTTGTAATATTGGTGTTCTCTAACTCCTGATAAAATTTACTCATCAGTTCGACAGTGGATTCATCATCTACTGACCACAAGGTTGCTAGCGTACAGCGTGCG
>JANZYY010000648.1 GCA_026419705.1 Fischerella sp. | reverse complement strand
CCCTAGATTGATGATTTCCTACCCAGGATGTGAGCTAATCAGTTGTGCGTTACCTCAATCAAAAGAAAATAATTATGGGTTTGGGAATTCTTAAGGATGGTAAGTGGCTATCTGAACGGGAGCAAGAAGACTCGGAGGGTAAATTTATCCGTTCTTCAACCACTTTCCGCAACCAAATTGCGGCTGATGGTTCCAGTGGGTTTAAAGCTGAATCAGGGCGCTATCACCTGTACATTTCCTGGGCTTGTCCCTGGGCGTGTCGCACTGCGATTATGCGTCAGTTAAAGGGACTGCAAGATGCGATCGGTATGTCGGTAGTAGCTCCAGAAATTCATGATAACGGTTGGGAATTCGCAAGCGAACCAGGCTGCATTCCCGATACAGTCAACGGAGCTAATTATCTTTGGCAAATTTATTTGCAAGCCGATCCCAACTATAGCGGACGCGTCACAGTTCCAGTTTTATGGGATACACAAACTAATACAATTGTCAATAACGAATCCCGCGAAATTATGCGGATGTTTGAGACTGAATTTCATAGTTTTGCTAAGCATAATGTAAATTTTTATCCAGAAAGTTTACAAAAAGTTATTGATGAGACGATTGATGCTATTTACCAGCCGATCAACAATGGTGTGTATCGGGCGGGATTTGCAACTAAGCAAGCAGCATACGATGAAGCAGTGACCGAATTATTTGATGCTCTCGACTACTGGGAAAAAGTCTTGGGAGAACAACGCTATCTCTGCGGACACCAAATTACCGAAGCAGACTGGTGTATGTTTACGACTTTATTTCGGTTCGATGCAGTTTACTACGGGCATTTCAAATGTAATTTACGCCGAATTGTAGATTACTCTAATTTGTGGAATTATCTCAAGGACTTGTACCAACACCCAGGAGTTAAAGAAACTTGCAACCTGGATCATATCAAACGACATTATTACCGCAGCCATCCAAATGTTAACCCAACTCGTATCGTTCCTAAAGGACCGCTAATTGATTTTGATGCTCCGCACAATCGCGATCGCATTTTTGCATGATGATACCTGGGTAAAGTAAATAACTTCAGCAAATTTTACTAAAACAACGCCAGAAGCGAGACTAATCGGATGAATTTCTGGGATAGACTAATTTCATGGCGTGAGGAATGCAAATATGGCTAATCCACGACCAGGGGGAAAATTAGTCTCGTTAGCTTTTGTGAGCGTATGTTTTTGTGTAGGCATTAGTATTGGATTAAGTATCCGCTTTAAGCGATCGCAAGCAACAGATACGAATAATCTACCCAGTGAAATTGTACCCGATCCAAATTATACTCCAGATTTCAACTCACCCCCGTTTGTGGATGAGCCGAATTACACAGACTCTATCACTATCAAAGCAGTAGGAGATGTTATTCCCGGTACCAATTTTCCTAACAAGAGACTACCGCGCGATCGCAACCAACTGCTACCAACATCAGTAAGAGCATACTTACAAACAGCAGATATACTTTTTGGCAACTTTGAAACTAGCTTAACTAACCATCCTTATACTGCTAAAGATATCAGTCGCGGACAGGTTTTTGCCTTTCGCTCTCCTCCCTCCTACGCTCGGTTATTTGCTGATGTTGGCTTTGATGTGTTCAATATAGCTAACAACCACGCCTTAGACTTTGGTTTGGTAGGATTGCGTGACACTATTAAGAATCTTGCTGCTGTTGGGATCGAAACCCTGGGTCATAAAAATCAAATTCTTTTGTTAAAAGTTAAAAATACTCCGATTGCAATGATTGGGTTTGCGCCCTACGAATTTTATAATTCGATTCACGATTTACAAACAGCCCAAGCTCTCGTCAAAAGAGCCAAAACTCAAGCAGAGATTGTGATTGTATCAATGCACGCAGGAGCAGAAGGAACGAGTGCATTACGAGTTAAAAATCGGACGGAAACTTTTTATGGGGAAAACCGGGGTAATTCGGTCAAGTTTGCTCGTGCAATGATTGATGCGGGAGCAAATTTAGTCCTTGGACATGGTCCGCATGTTCCTAGAGCAATGGAAGTTTATAAAGGAAGACTCATTGCTTATTCCTTGGGAAATTTCCTGGGATACCGGACTCTATCTACACGAGATCAGACGGCTTATTCCATGATTTTAGAAGTCAAACTGAATTCAAAGGGAGATTTAGTGGGGGGTAGAATTATTCCCCTACATATGGATAGGCAAGGAATACCCCGCATTGACAAGCGTTTCCGAACTGTAGGACTTGTGCGTTATCTGATTGCCAAGGATTTTCCTAATACTTCGATCAAGGTTAACAAAAAAGGAGAAATATTTTTAACTAATTAATTCATAAAAAAATAACTTTACGTTAAATTCCTTGTATCTCAGACAACTGACAATCCAAGTTTTCCACTGCTAAACCAGTAGCCTTTTGCCATTCCTCGATAGTGAAGTCATAACCGTGGTTTTGTGCCATTTGCACAAAGGTTTCCAAATCAGGAGCTGAGTTGAGTGTCCCTCGCAGATTGGAATCGATCTGAACTGCTCTAAATAGCCTGATTACTTCCTGTTGCGACATAATTTTTCTCCGAGAAGTTCATAAATTTAGCCATTGGTGAAGAGTCAATACAGACGCGATTAATCGCGTCTGTGTAAGAGTTATTTGTTAATTTCTCCCCATCTCACATTCAGCATTTCATCTCTACGTCAGTGAGAGGTTTTGTTTTTGACTAGTAGTCTATCGCATTAATTTTGTTGGGTAAAAAAACTAACCACAAAGGGTGCATTGGACGCGTAGCGGCTGAGCGTAAGGGTAGAACACAAAGCAAGAGGGAAAGAAGAGAAATTGAAAAGTTGATTAACCTATCAAAACTTCTGCGACAGAACACTAGTACTCCACCAAACCAAAATTGCTGGGTAAGTATTGTTTGTAGTTAGCGCTTCAGTGGGAAAGCGCCAACTAC
>JANZYY010000647.1 GCA_026419705.1 Fischerella sp. | reverse complement strand
AATGTTCTTGGTTGGTAGTGAGTACTTAAGCACTCACTACGAACTATGCGTAGTTCTATTTTTAAGAATTGGTATAAGGTCTATAAAGATATTATCTAGTTTCTTTATAACAAAAAAATGAGGTGGGTTACTCCCACCCTGATATACTCTTGGCGTGAATTTTCAGCCCTCAATTTGGAGGATCAATCTTATTAACTACTGCTGCCCAAATAATCATTGGTGAACCCACAGCTAAACAGAACAACCACTGCTGAAAATTCAACGGCGCTGTTTCAAACACCTGATTAATCAAAGGCACGTGAGCAAAGATGATTTGCAAAATTATAGCTCCAACAATGCCAAAACCAATTGCCGGAATATCCACATTCTCCTCAATCGTGCCATCCATCTTGGCAATCAAATTCGGTATTAATTGACTAATACTTAACAGATAAAAAATCCGCCCTGCAATCAAAGAATTTATCGCCATTGTCCGGGCTAAATTTAAATTTCCTGTGGTGTATTCAATATATTCAAAAACCCCAAAAATCACAATCCAGTTAAACAGAGAAATTGCCAAAATTCGCTTGATCCGGCTCCCCGAAAGTAAAGGTTCGTTGGGATGACGAGGCGGCTGTTTCATGACGTTTTGCGCTTTTGGTTCAAACGCCAACGGTACTGTCATCGTGATAGAATTCAGCATATTTAGCCAGAGAACCTGTAAAGACAGAATCGGTAATTCCCTGGACAACAAAGTACTGAATAAAATTGTCATTGATTCTCCACCGTTGACTGGAAGAATAAAGTAAATTGCTTTCAGTAGGTTTCTATAAACTGCCCGTCCTTCTTCCACTGCTGCTTCAATCGAAGCAAAATTATCATCGGTAAGGAGCATATCTGCTGCTTCTTTAGCAACTTCCGTACCTGCACCACCCATCGCAATACCAATGTCTGCTTGTTTCAATGCGGGTGCATCATTCACACCATCCCCAGTCATGGCGACTATCTCGCCTTTGGACTGCAAAGCTTCTACTAAACGCAACTTCTGTTCTGGTGCAACACGAGCAAATACTACACCTTCTTCTGCTACATGTGCTAATTCTTGGTTATCCATCTGTGCTAGTTCTGCACCAGTAAATGCTAGAACAGAACCATTTTTATTAATTCCCATGCGTCTAGCTATTGCTTGGGCCGTTAAAGCATGATCGCCCGTAATCATCTTGACTTGAATTCCTGCTTCCTGACAGGCTTGTACTGCTTTTGTAGCACTTTCGCGAGGCGGATCTATCATCCCCTGCAATCCTAAAAAAATTAAGCCAGTATCAATATCGCCATGATCTACTGTCATTTGCTGATTGCTTACTGACTTTTTTGCCAGCGCCAGTACTCGCAACCCCTGCCGTGCCATAATATTTACCTCTCGCTCTATCGTTGTTTGGCGAAAAGTATCTACACAGTCTATAGGGTGGGGTTGTCCATTAGTATTTAACAACAGCGTGCAGCGTTTGAGAATTGCCTCCGCCGAACCTTTGACATAAATAGTCTTACCCCTGGGAGTTTCGTGCAAAGTTGCCATGTACTGAAACTCGGACTCGAAGGGTATTCCATCCAGTCTGGGCATTTCGTTTGCTAAGGTAGACTGACTAAAACCTGCTTTCGTCGCAGAGGTAATTAATGCTCCCTCTGTTGGATCGCCAACCACTACCCACTTGCCATTCTTCTTTTCTAAGTGAGAATCATTGCACAACAAGCCAGCTAACAGGCATTCCTGCAAACCTTTATCGCTGTTTATGTTTACTGGTTTGTCACCTCTCAAAATATCCCCTTCTGGTGCATAACCCACACCAGTGACTGTATATTGATGTCCTCCGGCGTAGATTGCTTGTACTGTCATCTGGTTTTCTGTGAGAGTACCAGTTTTATCAGAACAGATAACAGTTGCACTCCCCAAAGTTTCTACTGCTGGCAGCTTGCGGATAATTGCGTGTCGTCTTGCCATACGGGAAACACCAATTGCCAGTGTTATGGTTACTACTGCTGGTAGTCCTTCCGGTATAGCACTGACGGTTAAAGTTACAGCCGCTTCTAGGGCGTCTTGCAAATCTCTATAGCTGAGTCCGACAACAAACGTCAGCGTCGCCAGCCCCAATACCACCCGTAACCAACTTTGACTGAATTTATCAAATTTCCGGGTTAAGGGTGTGGAAAGGTCGGTATGACGTTCCATTAATTGGGAAATTCGACCCGTTTCGGTAGCATTTCCTGTGGCAACTACGATACCCATTGCTTGTCCAAAGGTGACGAAACCGCCTGCATAAGCCATATTTTTACGCTCTGCCAGAGGGGTTTCGGCTGTTAAAGGTAGGGTATCTTTTTCTACAGCGACCGACTCACCTGTGAGTGCTGATTCATCAACTTGTAAATTTCGCACTTGCACTAGCCGTAAATCAGCTGGAACTTTGTCGCCAGAGGCAAGCAAAACCAAATCACCTGGTACTAGTTCTCGTGATTGTGTGCGTAATTTTTTACCATCACGAATCACGGTAGTTTCAGTGGTGATGGCTTTGGCTAGTGCTGCGATCGCACTTTCAGCCTTGGATTCCTGTATGAATCCGATGATAGCGTTGGTCGTAGTAACACCCCAAATCACCCCAGCATTCACAAAACTGCCTGAAATCGCTTTGACTAATCCCGCACACAGCAAAATTATCAATAGTGGCTGGTTAAATTGCAGCAAAAATTTCAACCACCAAGGTTTACTTTTCTTGGCTGTTAGTTCATTCGCACCAAAATCAGTTAGCCGCTGTTTCGCCTCAACACTGCTCAAACCTTTTTCTAAATCAGTTTCTAAGTAGGCGATCGCTACCCCAGTTTCTAAAGCATGCCAAACTTTGGGCTGCTCCTGTGCCAGTCCAACTGTAGATATAGTTTGAATCATAGCTTAATGCTTTTTTAAGGTGTTATCTTATATATAA
>JANZYY010000646.1 GCA_026419705.1 Fischerella sp. | reverse complement strand
GTACTGCACTGCACCCCAATTGAAGGTGTTATTATCAAGCGGACACTGTGGCTGATTTTTAATCCCAACCGCTATCGTTCGAAGGCAGCCGAAGCTTTTAGCCGGGAAATCTTACCCCAATTTGCTGCCCCTGGATGGAATGTAGATGTGTTAAAATCGTCGCAAAATCATAGGAGTTTGGTGATTAATACAACTGTGGAGACAGATGGTTCCCACTCTGATGAAAGCTAAGATTTAGTCATTAGTCATTAGTCATTAGTCATTAACTTCATAGTAATGACTAATGACTAATGACTAATGATGATTAACAAATCATGGAAATTTACTGCACTCGTCCTGGCTGTCCCCGCCCAATCAATCATTTTTCGGATTTAGACGACCATTCCACATTAAGAACAGTCCAGCAAAAATACTGTACCGCTTGTGGAATGCCGTTAATTTTGGTTGGTCGCTATTTGCCGATCAAGCTGCTGGGGCGAGGTGGTTTTGGAGCAGCATTTTTAGCACGCGATCGCTATACTCCTGGAATGCGTCAGTGCGTGGTTAAACAATTCCAGCCTGCGGGTAATTTAACCACGACTCAACTGCAACTGGCGCAGGATCTGTTTGAGAGAGAAGCTGTAGTTTTAGAAGAGATCGGTACTCAACACGAGCAAATTCCCGATCTATTTGCTTTCTTCCCAGTGATAGTTCCTAGCTTCTTGCATCGGGGACAGCAAGACCAATTTTTTTATCTCGTCCAAGAATATATTGATGGACAAAACCTAGAAGAGGAATTAGAGCAAAAAGGCAAATTCTCAGAACCAGAAGTATTAGAAGTTCTGCGAGCAATTCTTCCGGTATTGCAGTTTGTCCACAACAAAAACATTATTCACAGAGATATCAAACCTTCCAACATCATGCGCCATCGGAATGGCAAACTTTACTTGTTGGATTTTGGTGCAGTTAAGCAAGTTACGAATGCACCCTCTGGGGTAGGTGGTTCTTCTACTGGTATTTATTCTTTGGGTTTCGCACCACCTGAACAAATGTCCGGGGGACGAGTATTTCCACCTACAGACTTATATGCCTTGGCTGTGACTGCTGTAATGTTATTAACAGGTGAAAAGGATGCTACCCGGCTATTTGATGCTTATAGTAACCAGTGGAAATGGCACGAGCGTGTTTCCATCAGTCCCAAACTGACTAATATTCTTGACAAGATGCTTCTACCTGCTGCGAACCAACGCTTTCAGTCAGCCCAAGAGGTCTTAGAAGCCCTTGATTCACCTCCACGTCCGATAACTCCTACACAAGTCCATCCCCCCCAATCGAAGCAATTACCCCGACCACAGCCCCAACCACACCCTATACAAACTCAACCTCCACAGCAGCGGTCGGTGTCTCCAACTCGTCGTGTAGCACCATTGTCTACTTTTGAATTATTAATAGGAGCTGGGTTTAGTGGTTTTGAGGGTGGATTAATCGCGATCGCCCTGTTTAGTTTACTTAATTCTTCAACAATTACTTTCGCTGCTACCGCTGTGATTTTAGCAATGTTGATTTTTGGTCAAAAGCTGCGGTGGATTGAAAAAACAGAAATGCTAGTGATAGCAGCTGCTACCTTTGGGGCTGTTTGGTATTTTCCCTGGTTGCGGGCAGGTTTGGATATTCAGCAAGTGGCATTTTTAACTGTTGGGGCTGGGTTAGTGGCGATCGCGGCGACAGCACTCTTTCGTTTGATTTATAAGTTATTATCTCTTCTTTTTTCACGATAGCTGTAAAACCGAAGTGATGCAAATTTTATTTACACCAATTATTTGGGCAGCATTCTCATAGGTATAATTTAATTTGATAATTTCTAAGACTTTTAATTTTCAATTTTTAAGTTTAATTTTTAACAACTGTCTATGTCCCAAAAAAATGAAACAGCCGTTCTCGCCTTGGCTTTGTTAATTACTTTGGGATTAGTGGGCGGTGGAGCGTGGTTGTTAAAAGATAAGATCTGGTCACAAAATTCCCAAGATGCTGGTAGCCAACGGATTTCAGACCGCATCAGTTTTGGTGAAAAAATTTTAACTCCAGGCCAAGCCTCCCCTGCAAAAAAACAAGGTGTATCAGCATTAACATCGGGTAATTATAACAAAGCAGTTTCAAATTTGCAAGCAGCTCTGAAATTAAATAAAAACGATCCAGAGGCGCTGATATTTCTGAATAATGCTCGGATCGGCTCTGCCAAAAGCTATACAATCGTTGCTACTATACCAATTGGCAACGATCCAAATACTTCTTTAGAAATCTTACGTGGTGTTGCTCAAGCTCAAAACGAAATCAATTCCTTGGGGGGAATTAAAGGAATTCCTTTGAAGGTAGGGATAGCTAACGATGACGATAACCCAGAAATTGCTAAACAAATTGCTTCATCGTTAGTCAAACATCAACAAGTATTAGGTGTCATTGGTCCTGCTGCTAGCGATACTACCTTAGCTGCAGGCACTATCTATACTTCCGGACGACTTGTTGCTATTTCCCCTGTCAGCACTTCAGTTAAAATTTCTAACTTTAGCCCCTATATTTTTCGCACAGTTCCCAGTGATTTTATGGCGGCGAGGGCGCTGGCCAAGTACATGGTGGAAAATTTGCAGAAAACAAATGCAGTGGTTTTCTTCAATTCCCAAAGTAGTTACAGTCAGTCTTTAAAGTCTGAGTTTGTCTCATCTGTTTCCTTAGAAGGTGGACGGGTATTAAACGAATTTGACTTATCCAAAGCCGATTTTAGTGCTGCTAAAAGTGTCGCCCAAGCAATTAAAGAAGGTGCAGAAGTGCTGATGTTAGCAGCTAATACCGACACGTTAGATAAAGCGCTGCAAGTGGTGCTGGTGAACCAGAAACGGTTAAATCTGCTGGGGGGAGATGATGCTGTCTCTTATACACATCT
>JANZYY010000645.1 GCA_026419705.1 Fischerella sp. | reverse complement strand
CTTGATTGGAGCAGGCATTGACTCACTTCAATTTTTACTTCCTTTTTATCTTATATTTAATTAGGTTGAACTACTTACAACTGAAAAACGTGACAGCGAAAGTTACTCTCAAAAATGGCTGTTTGCGGGTGAGACTGGAATCTGCTCAAGTACCAGATCAACAGAATCCAGTCAAATACGTGCGCCAAGAAATCATTGGCTTGAGATCTCAGTCTATCAAAAAGGTAAGAATTGATGGTTTTCAACAAGGTAGGAATTTTGCGATTTGGAGTCAAGAATTAAATTTAGAATTACAGCAAGCACTCAATCATTCGCTGAGCAAGCAATCATCATCTCAACAACAATTTTTATTTTTTGCTAAAAAGCTAACTGGGAAGCAATATATTGCGATCGCTATATTATTAATTGGTATTTATATAGTAGGAAATAGTCACGTATTTCAACGACAAGGATGTATTATCCAAGGTTTTTTACAAGGTAAAAGTACAGAAGGTTGTAAATAATTTGAATTATTTTAGGGTGTACTATATCCGAACTGTGCACTTTCAAAAAAGCATCAAGCGTCCGATCGTCATCGGAATTATATATTTTTTAAACGCGGAGGAGCGCAGAGGGTTCCGCAGAGGTTCGCAGAGTTTTTGTGCTCGGAAAATTTAGTTTATAAAAACAGTTTTCTCTGTCTGTATATCCCTCGTTACAATAAAACACAGACAAGCAGTTTCGCCACGGAAGCTAAACCATGACAGGAAAAACGACGCGGCGCAATTTCTTAATTACCAGCGCTGCTGTAGCTGGCGGTTTTGTGGGAAGTACAGCGTTGCAACAAGGTAATACTAAGCCTGTGACACCAGCGACCATACCAGAACGAGTGTTGGGACGTACTGGAGTAAAAGTTCCTATTTTTGGGTTGGGGGGAGCAGGTCAGACGCCGCTATCTTGGAATGGAAAAGAACGAGATGCTGTGGCAATTATCGAACAAGCTTTGCAACTTGGCATCCGTTACTTTGATACTGCCGCAAGTTACGGGCCTAGTGAAGATTATTTGGGAAAAGTATTGCCACGCGATCGCTCTAGGTTATTTTTAGCGAGTAAGACAGATCAAAGAAGCCGGGATGGGGCGTGGCGAGAATTAGAAAGAAGTCTCAAGCGTCTAAATACAGATTATCTTGATTTGTGGCAGTTACATCACGTTTCTTTCCGGGAAGAATTAGATACTATCTTTGGTGCATCCGGTGCAATTAAAGCTTTGGAAGAAGCAATGCAACAAAAATTAGTCCGCTTTACTGGTATTACGGGACACCATGAACCAGGAGTAATTGCTGAAGGTTTGCGTCGCTATCCCTTCCACACCACTCTTATACCTGTAAATGCTGCAGATAAGCATCATCCCCGTCCGTTTATACCTGTAGTTTTACCAGTAGCACGTGAAAAAAATGTTGGTGTAATAGCGATGAAAGTACCGGCTTACGGTCGCTTGTTTAAACCTGGTGGATTGGCTGGTATGCAGCAAGCTTTGGGATACAGCCTTTCCCAGCCAGGAGTTCATTGCTGTGTGATTGCGGCTGAAAGTGTCAAGCAGTTAGAAGAAAATGTCAAGATCGCACAGGCTTATCAACAACTTTCTCCAGGCGAATTAGCAAGTATTGAAAAGCGCACTGCCGGAATTTGGGAGGAAAGTACTTTTTTCCGCGCTTGGAGTTAAAAATTCGGCAGCATTTGCAAAATTTCTTTGGCTGCGCGATCGCACACTCCTACTTCTCCCATACACCGTCGCATTTCTTGATAATCTGCCTGGATTTGCTGTTTGCGTTCCTGGTTCAGCAATGATTCTACTGCTGCTTGAACAATATTCTCTGGAGTCGCTTTTTCTTGAATAAACTCTGGTACAATCTCTTTCATCACCATTAGGTTGACTGGCGAAGCAAAAGGGAAAGTTATTTTCAGGATATTGCGGGCAACCCAGTAAGTGAAAGTACTCAGGCGATAAATTACCACCTGCGGCACGTTTAAGAGGGCAAGTTCTAAATTAACAGTACCGCACTTAGTAATTGCTAAATCAACAGCAGCAAGCACTTCCTGTTGTTGACCCGATACTACAGTGGCTCGCAAACCGTAGCGTTGTATCTGTTTTTCTATTTTATCTCGATAAATTTCCAGAGACAGGGGAATCCAAAAATGCACCTGTGGTAGTTTATTTTGGATTTCCTGTGCTGCTTGGAACATCACTGGCAGGAGATATTTGAGTTCTTGATGGCGGGAAGCAGGCAGAAGCGCTACGGCGATCGCATCATCCACAATTCCCAACTTCGCACGCGCCGCATCTCGATCAGGAAAGTTTTCTATCCTGTCTACTAATGGATGTCCTACCCAAGTCACATTTGCACCGTTGTCTTGAAAATAACGCGCCTCCTGCGGGAAAATCGCTAAGATTTTATCGCTAAAACCGACAATCCGGGCTGTGTCACGAGGTGCGATTGGAGAAACCCAAAGTTGAGGTGCAATATAATATACTACTGGCACTTGCGGCAGTTGGCGGCGAATGTAATTACCTATACCCAGATTTGGCCCCATGTAGTCAATCAATACAACTAAATCAGGTGGATTTTGCTTGAGATAAGCGATCGCCTGTCGCTGAATTTGTAGAGTCGGTAAAACAAAAGGCAGAGACTCTAGCAGACCAAAAGAGCCAATTTCACTAGTATTACCTAATAAAATTGCTCCTGCTGCTGCCATTTTTTCGCCACCTAATGCCACAACTTCTAATTCCAGTCCAGCAGCAAGGGCTTGCCGTTGCAATGCGACAACTAATAACGATCCCTGTAAATCGCCGGATACTTCACCAGTACTGATAAATATTCGCATTTTGGAATGGGGATTGGAGATTGGGAATTGGGGATTGGGGATTGGGGATTGGTTTTCTTGCCGATGCCGATTGCCCCTTGCCCTATGCCCCAGTCCCCAGTCCCTAGTCCCTAATCCCTTATTGTCAAGATTC
>JANZYY010000644.1 GCA_026419705.1 Fischerella sp. | reverse complement strand
GTACCAGGAGATGTGGTACTACTTACTTCTGGAGACAAGGTTCCAGCTGATTTGCGTCTGGTGCAAGTACGGAATCTGCAAGTTAATGAGTCAGCACTCACGGGCGAATCAATTGCAATTGAAAAAAACACGCAACTGCTGGATCTAGATACACCTTTAGCAGAACGTACCAATATGGCTTATGCTGGTAGCTTCGTGACCTTTGGTACGGGCAAGGGTATTGTTGTTGCAATTGGAGATGCTACAGAAACTGGGCGCATTTCCCAGCTAATGGAGGAGGGAACCAGCCTGAAAACACCATTAACCCGCAAATTTGACAAATTTAGCCGCACATTGCTGTATATAATTTTAGGCATAGCAGCATTGATGTTTGCAGTTGGGTTGGGATACGGTTACTCCTGGACGGAAATGTTTGAAGCAGCGATTGCCTTCGCTGTTAGTGCCATTCCCGAAGGATTACCGGCTGTTGTGACTGTTACACTAGCAATAGGTGTTTCCCGCATGGCGCAGCGTCACGCAATTGTTCGCAAGTTGCCAGCAGTAGAAACCCTTGGCAGTGCTACAGCGATCTGCTCTGACAAAACTGGTACGCTTACTGAAAACCAGATGACTGTACAAGCAATATATGCAGGAGGTCAACATTATACTGTCACTGGTGTAGGCTATGCCCCACAAGGAAAAATTTTACTTGATGAAAAACCAGTAAATAAGAACAATTTTTCTGCTCTTGAAGAATGTCTCAAAGCTG
The DNA here is from genome assembly GCA_026419705.1 of Fischerella sp. Classification (GTDB taxonomy): domain Bacteria; phylum Cyanobacteriota; class Cyanobacteriia; order Cyanobacteriales; family Nostocaceae; genus PCC9605. The sequence continues at coordinate 2,248 of JANZYY010000644.1, read as the reverse complement.
GATTGTTATGCAATGATTCACATCTAGAAACTAAAAATGGACACTGGCAAGTTGTTGGCGATCCCACAGAAGGAGCATTGATCGCCGTTGCCAATAAAGTTGGATATACCCGCAACAGTTTAGAACAGGAAATGCCTAGGTTGGATGTCATTCCGTTCGAATCCGAGTTCCAATACATGGCAACTTTGCACGCAACTTCGTCATCGACAAATGAACACAAGCACGGAATTATCTACATTAAAGGCTCGGTCGAGGCAATTCTCAAACGTTGTCAACAGATGTTGGATGCTGAGGGAAACCTTGCTCCTGTGGATGCAGAAACGGTGCATCAGGAAGTTGATGCAATGGCTCGTCAGGGTTTACGGGTGCTAGCGTTTGCAAAGAAATTCGTGCCAGTTACTCAACATTCCCTTAACCATGCAGATATCGAAAATGATTTGATTTTCTTGGGATTGCAGGGGATGATCGACCCGCCAAGAACAGAAGCAATCAAAGCAGTGCAAGCCTGTCAAGAAGCTGGTATCCAAGTCAAAATGATTACAGGCGACCATGCAGTAACTGCACGGGCAATAGCTCAAAGTATGGGCTTACACAAAAACGGCAAGGTTCTGACTTTTACAGGAACCGAACTTGCCCAAATGGATAAATCTGAACTCGCCACGGCCATAGAAGATGGAGTGGTGTTTGCTCGTGTTGCACCAGAACAGAAATTGCGGATTGTTGAAGCACTACAATCTAGAGGTGAAGTCGTCGCCATGACAGGGGATGGTGTTAATGATGCACCCGCCCTTAAACAGGCAGATATTGGTATTGCAATGGGGCGTGCGGGTACAGAAGTGGCGAAAGAAGCCTCTGACATGATTTTAACCGATGATAACTTTGCCTCTATAGAAGCTGCGGTTGAGGAAGGGCGGACTGTTTATCGGAACTTGATCAAAGCGATCGCCTTTATCCTACCTGTCAACGGGGGCGAATCGATGACAATTTTGATTAGTGTACTGCTCGCTAGAGAATTGCCGATTTTGTCTTTACAAGTTCTGTGGTTAAATATGGTTAATTCTATCACCATGACTGTACCCTTAGCCTTTGAACCTAAGTCCGAACGGGTGATGCAACAACCTCCACGCAGCCCCCGTGAACCATTGCTTTCCAAAAGTTTACTTAAGCGCATCCTAGCAATTTCCATCTTTAACTGGATTTTGATTTTTGGCGTATTTGAATGGATACGACAAACCACAGAAAATATCGATTTAGCCCGCACAATGGCAATTCAAGCTTTAGTAGCAGGAAGAATTTTTTATCTTTTAAGTATTAGTCAATTAGGAAGTACTTTGATTGCCAGACTTCGAGGAATTAGACGGAGAATTAACGATGCCTTAATCATTGGAATTGGAATTGCTTGTACTGTAATTTTGCAGATAATTTTCAGTCAGTGGAGTGTAATGAATCTCTTATTTTCTACAGCACCACTGAACTTAAATCAATGGTTTATTTGCCTGTTAATCGGGTTACCAATGGTTGTATTAACCGTCCTAGTCAACCGGTTTGACCCTCTGGATTGAGTTAGGAACTTCCAAATAAAGAAACATCCCAAATTTTCTTGTGGGATGGGTGTCTCCATCCGTCTCATCTAAGGGGCAGACAGCATGTCTGCCCCACAATCTAGGATAATTTATTTCTTGGAAACCCCTTAGTTATATAGATCAAGAATTGTCATATCAGTTTGTTTGTGGTCACTACTTTTATGTAGAGATGTAACAAGGCGACGTCTCTACATACACAAACAAAAATCAGTACTTGCAATATAGTGCTAGTTGAAATGATTGAACTATAAATAGATGTGCTGAACTTAATTTTAGAATTATATCCCACTAAAGATACATAAAAATTATGAGAATTATATCTCACTAAAGATACATAAAAATCAGTTTAATACCAATAGGTAGATACATAAATTAGATTCATAAAATACTATAAACTCTATTAGCAAACAATCATAATCATCAGCAAGTATTCTTATGATTAACTTTTTTCGATTGTTCTCAATAGCTGTGTCTTTACCAACTTTATGTTTGGCTGTGAATGCATCTGTGCCATTACTAAGTTATGCTCAAACTCCAACACAGACAACCTTTCGTGATGTGCAACCTAATTATTGGGCACAGCCATTTATTCAACGCTTGGCACAAAGAAATATTGTGGCGGGATATCCTGATGGTACATTTCGACCAGAGCAAGCAGTCCAGCG
>JANZYY010000643.1 GCA_026419705.1 Fischerella sp. | reverse complement strand
TGCCTTGAGGCGGGGAATTGATAAGGCTACCCACTTCCTAGTAGAAAAAATTGCCGAACATGCCCGTCCTGTGGAAGAGTCCAAAGCTATTGCTCAAGTTGGGGCCATCTCCGCTGGTAACGACGAAGAAGTCGGTCAGATGATTGCTAACGCGATGGAAAAGGTGGGCAAGGAAGGCGTAATTTCCCTGGAAGAAGGGAAGTCTATGACCACCGAGCTGGAAATCACCGAAGGGATGCGCTTTGATAAAGGCTACATCTCTCCATACTTTGTCACTGACCCAGAACGAATGGAAGCGGTTTTTGATGAGCCTTACGTACTGCTGACTGATAAAAAAATTACTTTAGTACAAGATTTAGTATCAATACTGGAGCAAGTGGCTCGTGCTGGCAAACCGCTGTTGATTGTTGCTGAAGACATTGAAAAAGAAGCTTTAGCAACTCTAGTAGTCAACAGACTGCGGGGTGTGCTGAATGTTGCCGCTGTTAAGGCTCCTGGCTTTGGCGATCGCCGCAAAGCGATGCTAGAAGACATCGCCATCCTCACTGGCGGTCAAGTGGTTACCGAGGAAGCTGGCCTGAAGTTGGAAAACGCCAACTTGGATATGCTAGGCAGAGCTAGACGCATCACCATCACCAAGGATCACACCACGATCGTTGCTGAGGGTAACGAAAAAGCCGTGAAGGCGCGAATCGAACAAATTCGCCGTCAAATGGAAGAAACTGAATCTTCCTATGACAAAGAAAAGCTGCAAGAGCGTCTGGCCAAATTGTCTGGTGGTGTAGCAGTGGTTAAAGTTGGTGCTGCTACCGAAACTGAAATGAAAGACAAGAAACTGCGCTTGGAAGACGCTATCAATGCTACCAAAGCTGCGGTAGAAGAAGGTATCGTTCCTGGTGGCGGTACAACTCTAGCTCACCTGGCTCCTCAACTGGAAGAGTGGGCAAATAGCACCCTCAACGGTGAAGAGTTAACTGGTGCGTTGATTGTAGCTCGCGCCTTGGCTGCTCCCCTCAAGCGCATTGCTGAAATCGCCGGTCAGAATGGTGCTGTCATTGCTGAGCGCGTGAAAGAGAAGCCCTTCGATGTCGGCTACGATGCTGCTAAGGGCGAATTCACCGATATGTTCGCCGCTGGTATCGTTGACCCCGCGAAAGTGACTCGTTCTGCACTGCAAAACGCAGCTTCCATTGCTGGTATGGTGTTGACCACCGAGTGTATCGTTGTTGACAAGCCCGAACCCAAGGATAATGCACCTGCTGGTGCTGGCGCTGGTATGGGTGGCGGCGACTTCGATTACTAATAATTATTATCTTAATTATTTTGTGGGACGGGCATCTTGCCCGTCTGGGTATAAAAAACAGCTGCTTTCCTTGGGGAGGCGGCTGTTTTTTTGATTGAACCGCACTGGGCGCAAAGGACACAAAAGGTATTGGTAGAATTAGGGAATATTGTAATTATTTGTAGAGATGTAAATAATCATATCTCTATAATTAACAGTGTCGATTTACTAAACTGTGAAAAGCGCTGTTATAGTAATTAATTTCATTCATCTGTAAAATAATCTGAATCTATTTTTTTTATTTCATAAGTTGATATAGTTGTTACGCCTACATGATTATCAATCATTAACTGGGCTAGTTCTTGCCCATCTATTAATACAATTTTGCTATCAATTAAAGCTACATAATCTCTAGCATCTTGTGAGAATCTTGAGGTTGTAATAAAGACTCCTTTTTTAGCTCTTTGACCATGTAAAGCGCCAACAAATTTTTGAATTTCTGGTCTGCCTACAACAGTGTTATCCCATCTTTTAGCTTGAATATAAACTATATCTAAACCTAATTTATCTTCTTTTATAATGCCATCTATACCACCGTCACCACTTTTACCTATAGCTCTACCTGCATCACGTTTTGAACCTCCATATCCCATTTTGATAAGTAAATCTACTACCAATCTTTCAAAGAAATCAGGAGAGCAACTTTTAACACGATTGAGAATTTCTATCTCTAGTTCTTTGCGGATTTGTTGATAACCACGTTCTATAGATTCTTGAGGAGTATTATCTAAAATAGAAACTCAGAAAAATCCCCAAATTCATCAACTATAGAATTACTGCTATGAGATGATTTTTTTGCGTTTTTGAATTGAACGTACTCAGGAAATTGTTCAAGAAATTCTAGATTTATGACTAATGGAGCTTGATTTAATACTTTAGCACCACGCTCAGTAATTTTCAAAAATCCTCTTTTTGGAGCTTCTAATAATCCTGCTTTTTTTAAATAAGTTTTTGCCCATCCTACCCGATTATCAAATATTGCCTGTTGACCACTTGGCAATAATTCCTTCCTTTCTTCATTGCTCAATTTAAACTCATCAGCGAGAGCTTCAATAGCTTCTCTGAGAGAATGCTCTTGTTCGTCGCTGGCATATTGAAGCAAGGGAAGCATAATTTTTTGAAAATCAGGTATCGCCATAGCCATAGTTGAGATACTGAAGAGTTTTGTTCCATCATATACTAAGAAATCGAGGTTTAAATTGGGTAAATACTCAGTTAATGTAGAGATGATTACGAACCACACAGACGCGCAGCGGCTGACCGCAGGGTAGGACGCAAAGAACACAAAGAAAGAGAAAAAAGAGTTTCACGAATGATTTAGGATTGCTATGGTAATTTACTTGCTACATCACGAGCAATTTCTAAAGTTTCAGCGACTGTGCGTCAATTTCATCTGATGTTGCTAGATAAATTCCTTCTGGTAGTTTTTCTATGTGTAGGTTAACTATTCTTTCCATGGTTTGATGCAGCTTGGTAGCAAGAGTATTGTGAGTAAAACTAAGGCGATAAGAGTTGATATAGTGAAATCCTTCCTTTGTTAAAGAGTAGATTTAAATAGGGCGATCGCACTTTCCCAATTCTCTGTGTGCGTCCTCTGTTGTCTCTACGGTTTATTACCTCACACCCATGACAACCAACTCNGAACCGACACCCCTATAC
>JANZYY010000642.1 GCA_026419705.1 Fischerella sp. | reverse complement strand
GTCCCTACTACGCCAGTCAAGATGGCGTAGAAAACGCCGCGAATGTCTCCCCGCCACTGCCAGTTGTTTGGAATCAGAAAAATTAAACCAACTAGAACCGCACCTATTATGTCATAAATCAATGCACTTTCTGGATTAATATAGTTGGTTGCCAATTTACTAAATAGTCCCCACAAGCCATATAAAAATAGGGATAAAATCGCGTAAAAAAACCAGTTCAACTGTATCATTAGTCATAGCTTATTTTCAGGTCTTAACCACAAGTATTATTTATTTTCAAGCAGATATATCAGCTCCAGAAAGTGACTTTTAAGCTCCCCTTTTGAGATATTTGGCTGCAATTACTGTAGAATAAATACCTGGAATGAGTATAGCGATCGCTTCACCCTTTTTTTGATTCTTTCTAAAGAATATTTTTTCTGAAAAAATTTTTAAATTAGTGTTGCATATTTACGCAATGAATTTATTTTATCTTACGGTGTCTTAGTGATTTAGTTTTTGGGGTCAGCCGCTTGAGGAAGTCCCGAAGTATCTACATGTCCTTCTGCGTGCAATGTCTTAAATGCGGATCAGACTGCCTTAGTTAGCAAATCCCCGACTTATTTAAGAAGTCGGGGAGCTAGGCTAGATTGCCCGCCTTGTAGCTTGCTATTACTCTTGTGTTGACTGTGATTGACTGGTTCCGTTGACATTCAGTTTAATAAAACTGTCGAATGCATACCATGCCAACACATACCAAGGAATAAATTCTAATTGCAGCCCTCTGGTAAGCAACTGCCGAAGGGAAAGGGTAGCGAGTCCTAAAGGAAAAAGCATGCGCAGGTCAATCGTACCGTTTGTTGCTTTGTGAACTCGCTTGTTTAAGTCAACAACTGTGTTAGATACTGCCGCTGCTGCTTCAGATCTTCCACCTGCAATATCAGCAAAAATAATCCCTATATCTTTGAGTGTACCAAGAACGTTTTCAAGACTGCCATCGTTACCATCATGATGGATGGTGATACTTCCTCGATCTATATTCATCCGCACATTCTCAATGTTGGGATGCGCCTTTAAAGCTTTAGCAAGACGCTGCATTTCCTCAGCTTGGCGGTGGGGGGAAGCAATTCTCAAACGCAGCCGTTTTGGAGTATTACTGACAATTTTGGTAGATATAGGTTTAGATGGCGTTGTTTTGATTGCTTCCGACATAATTTTTGGCGTCTTGGTAAGACCGGCATAACCATTTTTCACACCTAACTATTCTCCTAAGTAATCACAAATTTGATCGGCTTGACGCGGCGAACTTAAACTTGATCGGCGAGAGGGTATGAGGTAGAAACTCTTCAGCTAAAACCTCTCTACCCTCTTTGCAAAAATCCAACATCCAAATTCATCGGAATTGCGGTTTTAGGGATGGGTAATCAGCCGATCCCAACACGGGAAAAGGGTAAGAAGTAAGGTTTAAAAGACTTCGTTTACCCTTTTCCCATAAATTTATGCACCATTGTCAGATGTATTGTCTGCACTAGCTTCCACTGCTGGGAGTTGCTTTCCTTCCGCAATTTCTGCTCTTGCTTCAGCGACAATATCATCCCAAGTTTCGCCTATTTCTGCAAAAACTCCTCTGCTCTTTTCGTAAAGGACAAGCCCGCCTTTGATCAATGATTTGGCTATTGGTTTGCCAACTCCAGCTACAACTGGAATCACAACTGGTGCTAGAAGTACCGCACCAATACCGGCTATAATTCCAGGTGCGCCAGCATCTTCAACAAAGTCAGTGATTTTAGGTGCCATAGTTCATTAACCTCATGTAAACTAGAAAATCCATCAAAACGGTTAATTCTATTTCAGTTGAGATAGATATCTCATCCTGCCGTTGGTAGAGTTTTAGTTAATGGTTAGTGGATAGTGGTTAGTAGTTAGTGGTAAAAACCAACAACTAACCACTAACTACTAACAACTAACAATTTGTTGGCTTGAGCATCGGGCGCAAACCGTTTACTCCTGCAACTACCGTGGAGCCATTGTTGACTACCGTTGCTGCTAAAGGATTCAGACCAAAGAAAACGGCTACCACCAAAGCAGCTAGGTTAGGAATGGCAATAATACCCGTATTTTGCTGAATTAATTGCTTGGTTTGACGAGCGATCGCGATCGCTTCCAATAAACCATGCAAGTCATTGTGCATTAGCACCACGTCTGCTGTCTCGCGGGCGATGTCGGAACCGTTAGCAAAGGAAACGGAAACATCTGCATAGGCTAGTGCTGGCGAATCATTAATACCATCGCCAACAAAGGCAACTGTCTTACCTTGTTTGTGCAACTGGCGAACAATTGTTGCTTTTTGCTCGGGAAAAGCTTCTGCGTGGGTGTTAGTTGGGGCTATGCCAAGTTGAGCCGCTACAGCACTAGCAGTCAATTTGTTATCTCCGGTCAGCATGTGGACTTCCACATTTTCGACCGTCAACAGTCTGCTAATGACTTCTCGGCTTTCAGGACGAATTAAGTCACAATATTTTATTATACCTTGAAGTTCGTTGTTGGTGGCAACATAAATTGCCGATGCAGGTTTTTGTCGTCCATCTAAAGCCGACATATCCACGTCTTTGTGACGCAGAAAGCGCTCGCTGCCAACATAAACTAGCTCCTCGTCGATCTCTGCTTGTACGCCTAAACCAAGCTGATAGTCCCACTTGCTCCGCGGCAAAAATTCTATTTTGTGCGCTTCGGCGTAGCGCATTACCGCTTCTGCAACTGGGTGAGTGAGGCGTTGTTCGGCAGTAGCAGCTAGTTGTAGCACTCGCATTGATGAGATGGTGGGATTGAGACTTTCTACACCGACAACAGCAGCTTTGCCTTGAGTCAAAGTCCCTGTTTTATCAAAAACAATGGTATCAACTTGTGCTAATTGCTCTAACGCCCTGCCACTGCGAATCAACACACCGCGCTTGGCTGCATGGGCGAGTGCTGCCAAAACTGTTGTCGGCACACATACTCGAATGCCAGTGGCAAAGTCTAAGGT
>JANZYY010000064.1 GCA_026419705.1 Fischerella sp. | reverse complement strand
GTCCGTAGCGTAGTAAAATCCGCTGTGCTTGTTCTATTGTCGTTTCTGGGCGGATGGTGCGGACTGGAGATGACATTAAATCTCGTGCTGTTGGTGGATGGGGAACTTGGGCTTTTAGCCCTGTTAATAGTTGGTTTAAGATTTCTTGAAAATCTACTCCCCGCAGGTTTAAAGATGTAGCTTGGGAATGTCCGCCCCCACCTAGCGGTTGAAATATTTGATTGAGATTGACCCCAGGAATTCGCGATCGCCCAATGACTGTTAAGCGCGAATCGTTTTCTCCCAAAGGGTATTCGTTAGCTAGCAGTAAAGCATCAATTTCTGTCAACTCCATTAGTTCGGAAGCTAGACTCGATAAACCCGGTACAAAAGCATCAGTTTTCAGCCTTACCCAAGCCAGCGTGTATCCTTTTATGCATAAATATTGAAGCTCGTCAAGCGCATCGGATAATAATTGCTGTAATTGGGGAGACAAACCTGGTTCAACGTACTCAGCCACTACCGATAAACTAGCACCTTGCTGCATTAACCAACCGAGAGCCAAAGCATCTCGTGATGTAGCGTGTTCATAAGTGAGGGAACCAGTATCGACGTGGATACCCAGAGCCATTACCGTTGCTTCTGCAACAGAAAGGGAAATTTGCCGTTTTTGTAATTCCTCCACAATTAAAGTTGTAGTAGCTCCTACGTCTGAAATATGGAATTTGGTCGCGGGAATATCGCCATTTTGTTCGAGGTGATGGTCATAAACTATGATTTCTTTGATTTGGGGTAAATCTAACCATTCCGCAGCTTTACCCAGGCGATCGCGATATTGCGTATCTACTACCGTTAGAGAACGAATTTTTTTCGGATTAACCGAACGCCTTTCTATGAGCGCGTACTCATCCCGATGCAACGCCAAGAAATCCCGTACAGGTGGATGAGCACCGCCAGTTAGTACAATCTTGCTACCTGGGAGCAAGCGTGTTAGTCCTACCGCTGCGCCAAGTGCGTCAAAATCAGCTGTTGTGTGACACAAAATTAAGTCCATAGTCATTAGTCATTGGTCATTAGTCATTGGTCATTGGTCGTTGGTCATTGGTCGAAAGCTATTCAAAAAGCACTCATAACTAATGACAAAGGACAGATGACGAAAGACTAATAACTAAAGTGTTGTAATTTCTGCTAACTTAACCAATTAAAGAAGTATGGTCAGTTTTGCCTTATAAATATTCTATCTTTAGCTCTATCTGACATCTGCCCACATCATACTCATATCTGTAGGGAAACCAAGACAATACAAAAACTAAACACTGTTTAACCAATTCAAATCATAGGCTAGAATGTCGATTCAGTATTCAGAAACTGTCTTATGGCTAAGACAAGCCAGAGGGGGAAAATTGGAGGTGGAAAGGTGTAGAGACGAGAGGTGGCGCGTCTATAGTAGGGAGAATACACAGGATCTCCCCATCACTCCATTTCTCCCGATCCTTGTTGTCCTTCCTTTCATCTGAAGATTACTAAATCGTTATTCCAGGGGCTTGTAGGGCAGTTGAGCTTTTGTCAATGTTTGTTTATGATTTACGAAGTGGTACAAACTCACCACCACTTTACTCAAAAACTAAACTTTTGATATTTTTTCGGTGCGGAAGGGCATCCCGTATCGTTAATAAAGCTCAGTTAATGTCCGACGGAATACCGGGAGTCGCTGAGAAGCCTACATCGTAATGCTTTCAGTCGGTGTAGGAGTCTATCACTATCTTTGCTGTCTTGGGATAAGGGAAAATGACTATTATATTCCAAATTGCTTTGTTAGCTCTGGTTCTTGTGTCATTTGCGATGGTAATTGGGGTTCCTGTTGCCTATGCCACTCCACAAAACTGGAATGAATCTAAAAGATTGCTGTGGCTTGGCTCCGGAGTCTGGATTGCCTTGGTACTTTTAGTAGCAGCCTTAAGCTTTTTCGTAGTCTAACCAACTGCCACGACATCAAAAAAATTAATAGCATAAAAAAAGGGGCAGAGGAGCCACAAGAGGACACGGGGAAACGGAGACACGGAGACACGGGGACAAATAAATTCAAAAGAAAATTCATTTTGAATTCTTTGTCTCCCCATCTCCCTACCTCCGGTTCTCCCCATCTTCCTTCTTATCTCCACTGCTCCTGTTGTCTTTAGAGAAGAATGTATATATTTGCAAGAGTATAGTTGATTTAGAGGCGGTCATGGCAGTTTTCGAGGGAACTTTTACGCAGACAGAACCTTTGCGGTTTGCATTGGTGATTGGTCGATTTAACGATCTAGTTACCACGAAGCTGCTGGAAGGGTGTCAAGATTGCTTGAAACGCCACGGCGTTGATATCAACCCTCATGGTTCTCAAGTAGACTATGTTTGGGTTCCGGGGAGTTTTGAAGTTCCAGTAGTAGCTCGCCAACTTGCGCTTTCGGGTCGCTACGATGCCATAATTTGTATGGGTGCCGTCATCAGAGGACAAACACCTCATTTTGATTATGTTTCATCCGAGGTAGCAAAAGGTATTGCCGCTGCTTCTTTTCAAACTGGCGTACCGGTAATTTTTGGCATTTTGACAACTGATACCATGCAGCAAGCCTTGGAACGGGCTGGTATTAAAAGCAATCATGGTTGGGACTACGCCATGTCAGCTTTGGAAATGGCTAGCCTGATGCGAAAATTGCGTTCTAACTTAGCTCAGCCATATTCTGGTAATTCCCAATCTTTACCAGGTTCGCTCAAAAGTGCCAGCGTCGGCGAACTTTCGGCGTCTGGGGAAGAGGTGGGTTGATCGGCGGTTAACCAAGGGAAGGTAATAGCAGAGACGCGATATATCGCGTCTCTGCTTAAATATAAATTACGGAATAACAACCGCTCATAGCGTTTGATGGGCGTTAATTGGTTTCGGGTTCGTATAAAGAGTGATGTAGATCGATCGCTGCTGGAGAAGTTGATTGAGAAGCAAGCGATCGCGTTTCAGTCAATGTGGGGATGGGGTTCTACAGAAAATCGCATTCACAATGTAAATACGTTTTGCCTATACTTGCAGGCATGGGACAGGTGATTCATGAAGCCCTCAGCGAGGTTACTCATAAGTAGTTTCATGTTTCGGTGTTACTTGCTGTCGCTCAAATGTACACTAACCTGTTGCTTCTGGGTTAAACATATCGCAATACCTTTCTCGTAGTAAGCTGCTTCATTAATGAAGACTGGATAAACCGTTGATTTTCCTTCATAGTTAATAGTTCTGCCATCAAAGCTTAAAAAAATCGGATCGCCAGGATTGAGAGGTTCATAATCCCTAAACTGAAGTTTTGGGTGAATCATTGCTTGAATCTCTCCATGCTCGTTTCTGGGGTAATCAATTGCACCCGCAGATTGATAGAGTGTGAGCGTTTTATTTGTTTGGGTGATAGAGCCTTGGTTACGCTTTTCTAAATAGTCCAAAATGGTATAAATCAGTTCTTCTGTTTTCTGAAATAATTCTGCATTTAACACACCCTGAGCTACTGGCCCCACTTCGATAGCAAAACCAAATTCACACAGAGAAATGAGGAAAGAACTTTCTTGATTGGGTTGTGTGGCGATCGCTTTCACCAAAGGATTTATTGAACTCAGGTAAGCTGCTAATTGCAGGAGAAAAGGATGCTGGTTGGTCAGAATGAGAGTCAATCCCATGTTTGCAGTTGTGCTGTGAAAGTCGACAATTACATCCACCTGCGATTTGCCTTTAGGCCCAAGAATTTTATTGATATCCTTTGCGCGTGTATCTTCATAGCTGAAGAGTGTCGGATTTTCTAAGTCTTGACTCAAGAAGCAGCGATTTAAGTCTTTGTCGATGTAACGCTTGCATTCTGCAAAAGCTTTAGGATTACCCAACAATGTCAGTGTTTCAAAAGTGGATCGTTTAATTAAGTCGGGAAATTGCTCAAACTTTTTAATCAGATATACTCCTGTAAACTCATTTCCGTGGGTTCCACCAATAATTGCAACCCTGTTAATTTGATTCATAACTACTAACCACCAACCACCAACCACTAACCACTAACTACTAATACCAATTCTCAAAAATAGAACTACACATAGTTCGTGTGAGTACTTAAGTACTCACTACCAACCAAGAACATTTGCAGTCATTTTTTGGAGAAACAGTATAACCAATGTACAGACAATGTACAGACGTGCCATGGCATGTCTATACAACAAACAACCACCAACCACCAACTACCAACCACCAACAAATAACGACAAAGCGATCGCATGATGGAGGAGCGATCGCTGTCATCATTATGGATTTGAGGCTCGTTCTCAATCCATAATTCATCGATCAACTTATTGATTTATCGATTGACTGCTGCTTCTCGCGCTGCAGCTGCTTGATCTGGGTGAATACCCAAGCGCGTCAGATTAATCCGACCCTTGTTATCAATTTCACGCACTTTGACAATTACTTCATCACCGACAGCGACTTCATCCTCAACTTTGCCGACACGATAGTCAGCTAATTGAGAAATATGAATCATGCCTTCTTTGCCTGGCAGAAACTCTACAAACGCACCAATTGGTATAATTCTGGTCACGCGACCTACGTAGACATCACCTTCATTGAGCTTGCGCGTCATGGCTTGGATGATATTTTTAGCTTTCTTAGCCTTATTTTCATCCACAGCGGAAATCGTCACCGTGCCGTCATCATCTATGTCAATTTTGGCACCAGTTTCTTCAGTGATGCCCTTGATTGTTTTTCCTCCCGGTCCTATCACCAGACCAATCATGTCTGGGTCAATCTTGATGCTTAAAAGACGTGGGGCATAGGGCGACATCTCTTTGCGCGGTTGGTCAATAGTCTGGAGCATTTTTTCCAGAATATGCAACCGTGCTGCTTTGGCTTGGTGGATTGCTTGGGATATGATATCTAAGGATAAACCTGTAATTTTCATATCCATTTGCAAGGCAGTAATTCCCGTATCTGTCCCTGCAACTTTGAAATCCATGTCACCCAAAAAGTCTTCTATGCCCTGAATGTCCGTCAGGACTCGCACTTGGTCTCCTTCCTTAATCAGACCCATAGCTGCACCGCTGACAGGTTTGGCAATGGGTACACCAGCATCCATCAAAGCTAGTGTAGAACCACACACCGAACCCATGGAAGTGGAGCCATTGGAAGAAAGAACTTCCGATACTACACGAATTACGTAAGGGAACTGTTCTTTTGGTGGTAGCACGGGTAATATCGCCCTTTCTGCCAGCGCTCCGTGGCCGATTTCTCGACGTCCTGGTGCACGCAGAGGTTTGGTTTCCCCAACCGAGAAGGGTGGAAAATTGTAATGGTGCATGTAGCGCTTTTCTTGGTCTTGTTGCAAATCATCAGTTAAGATTTGCGTATCTCCCGGCGTACCAAGAGTACAAGCGGATAGCACCTGGGTGAGACCCCGGTTAAATAAGCCGCTACCGTGAACGCGCTTGGGTAATAAACCAACTTGACAAGAAACGGGACGGACTTCATCTAGTTTACGGCCGTCAACTCGCACGCCTTCTTCAAGAATTTGGCGGCGCATCAGCTTTTTAGTAATTTCTTTGAAAGTATTGTCAACTACTTTGCGATCGGCTGTAGTGGCAACTCGAATTGGGTCTTCTTCTGGCAGTTCGGCGATCGCGGCGATAATTGTTTCTTTGACTGCATCTAAAGCAGTATCCCGCTGATTTTTATCCAAATCAAATTGTGACAGGATTTTCTTAATTTCATCGGTAGCGCGATCGCTAATAAAGTTTTCTAGCGACGAATCCACCTCTGGTGGTGGTTCGTGGACAATTTCTAAACCCAATTCTGCGATTAAATCTTGCTGTGCTTTGATTAAATCCTGCACAGCTTCATAGCCAAATTCAATCGCCTCAATAATATCTCGTTCGGGCAGTTGATTGGCTCCGGCTTCCACCATAATCACGCCATCTGGTGAACCTGCTACCACCAAATCTAGGTCTCCTGCTTCAATTTCCGCATAAGTGGGGTTAATAATAAAATCATCACCCACTAAACCAACCCGCACTGCTGCCATTGGTCCATAGAACGGAATCTTTGCTAGGAGGGTAGCAATCGAAGCACCAGTAACTGCCAATACATCTGGTGGCACTTGTTCATCCATAGAAAGGGTTAGCGCCACAATTTGCAGGTCATCCCGCAACCAAGACGGGAACAAAGGGCGTAAAGGACGGTCAATAAGACGACTAGTCAGAATCGCCCTTTCTGGGGGGCGACCTTCCCGTCGCAATAATCCTCCAGGAATTCTACCTGCTGCGTACAGTCTTTCTTCGTAGTCTACGGTCAGAGGTAGAAAATCGACGCCCCCTCTGGCTGCCGATCGCGTAGCTGTGACTAGAACCGCCGTATCCCCAGATTGAATCAACACCGATCCACCAGCCTGGGGTGCTAGTAGACCCACCTTTAGTCGAATATCCCGTCCGTCAAAGGATATTGACTTTTCAAATTCTCCCATTCAGTTTTTTTTCCTTCTATGCACTCTTTTCTCTCTCTGTGGCAATCCTAACATTTATGAACTAATGCTGGCTGGAGTAACCTACACAATTATAAACAAGTTTTAATCGTGTTATTTGATACATTTAATCGGGCTACTCTCTGCTGTGTATTTGGTTTCCCTGCACCCGGAATCCACCCAATTGTCTCAAATCTCCATGATTCCCACAGTCGTACAAGTCGTATAGAAGCTATATTAGTACTAAATACCAAATTAAACATCATTGCCTCAGATCCGAGACTAGCAGCAATTAAAAGCATCCCTCTCTCCCATGAACCTTCCCATCCCCAAGCCTCGTTTTTGCGGTTGTACAATAAAATTAGCATTGCATATATGGCTACACTGACCCGCAATGATGTAGAAACGCAAAATTTTGCATCTCTACAAAACCAAAATTATCTCAATACTTCGTTTGTGATTCACTCCAAGTTCTGACAACAAAAGCTTCCTGATTTCACCAGTAAGCTACAAATTCCGAGCGACAGAGTGGTTGATTTTGGGGATAAGTTTCACAATGCGAGAGCATCAGATTTAGTAATTTCCTCACCTCATTCTGTTCTCTTTTATGCATATATTTTAGTTCTACTTCGATGCTATTTTTAAGATTTTGTAAAGAGATAATTGCATTTTGGCTAATGTTAATTAAGATTACTTACTAGCAAGTAATTATATTTAATTATTATTAATAAGAATTCTTGAAAATTTAAAAGTCAAGGAATTACCAAAAGTAGAAAATAAGCGAATTCAAGACTTTAGTTTTGCGAACATCTGAGTAATTGGCAAATGGCAATTTTACACGGTAGTTGGTTATTAAGAAATCAGGGTAGTTGTTTCTTTATTTGGGGAGAGACTTGGCGAACTCTTGGAGCAAATATCGATGCAAGTGCATTGACAGAAGTGCCATTTTACCCTTATGCGCTCGCGCCGACTGAATTAAGCGAGTGGCTAAATTCTCATAATTTGGCAATTCCCGAGTCTATAAAAACGGGAGGTGCGATCGCATCTGTACAAAGCGGTGCAGCTTGGAAAGGAAAAGCTACGCTAACACGTAAAGCTGCAAGTGTTGCCGATACCACTTTGCCAAAGCACTCACAAATTATTGCTTTACCCACTTATTTTTCAGTCAGCGAACAAGAACAGACAGTATCAATTTCTCCAGTACATTCGGCAATCTTGAGTTCAGAAAAACCATTTTCACAATATTTATATCCGTGGCGAGTCGAGGGTTTTTGTCTCAGTCCCAAGGAAACAGTCAAATTTCTTACTTCTCTACCCTTGAGTGCTGCCAATGGTGAAGATGGTTTTATCGGCGGAGATTTACGCTTTTGGTCACAAGTTGCTCGTTGGAGCTTGGATCTAATTGCCAGATGTAAATTTTTACCAATTCTTGAAAGACAAACAGGTGGTTCTATCGTCGCCAAGTGGCAAGCACTTCTAGATAGTGCTTTGGACAGCAGTCGTCTAGAAAAATTTTCACAGCTGATGCCCTTAGCATGTCGGACATACCAAGGAAGTGGGGAGATTGGCAGGTTAGAAGATTGGGAGAAAAATCAATCCAACCCTACGGTCACTCGTCCGGACAGCGTCTACACCCCATCTTCGGATCGCCCCATCTCAATAGACTTGCCACCGGAACCGCAAGAATTGCTGCTGGGATTTCTCAACCACACTATAGACGCCCAAATCAGGACAATGGTGGGTTCCCAAGCAATTCTAGAAACAAGGCTAATGGCATCTTTACCATCAGCAGTGCGGCAATGGTTGCATTCTTTAACAGCTGCATCAGGTGTAGTCAACGCCGAACCAATTGGTTTGGAACGATTAGAAGCAGCATTAAAAGCTTGGACAATGCCGCTGCAATACCAACTGGCGGGGAAAAACCTGTTTCGTACCTGTTTTGTTCTACATCCACCAAAGTCGGGAGAAACTGATTGGACTTTAGAGTATTTCCTCCAAGCACCAGACGATCCGGAATTTTTAGTGGCTGCAGAAACCATTTGGCAGCATCCAGTAGAAAACTTAGTTTATAAAGGACGCACAATTAAACAGCCACAAGAGACGTTTTTACGCGGTTTGGGTTTGGCTTCGCGGTTGTATCCAGTGATTACGCCTAGCTTGGAAACCTCATACCCCCAGTCTTGTCGCCTTAACCCCATACAAGCCTATGAGTTTATCAAGTCCGTGAAGTGGCGGTTTGAGGATAACGGTTTGGGTGTAGTTTTGCCTGCTAGTTTAGCGAATCGTGAAGGATGGGCAAACCGTTTGGGTTTGAAAATTACTGCTCAAACACCAAACAAAAAGCAAGGACGCCTGGGTTTGCAGAGCTTATTGAATTTTCAGTGGCAATTAGCAATTGGCGGACAAACTCTTTCCAAACAGGAGTTTGACAGATTAGTAGCTCTGAATAGTCCGCTCGTAGAAATTAACGGTGAGTGGGTAGAATTGCGACCCCAAGACATCAAAACAGCACAAGCTTTTTTTGCTTCTCGCAAAGACCAAATGGCTCTTTCTCTGGAAGATGCTTTGCGCTTAAGTACTGGGGATACTCAAACCATAGAGAAATTACCAGTGGTCAGCTTTGAAGCATCAGGAGCATTACAAGAATTAATTACTAACCTGACGAATAACAAAGCAGTTGAACCCCTACCCACACCCGTTAGTTTCCGAGGAGAATTACGACCATATCAACAGCGTGGTGTAGCTTGGTTGACTTTCCTGGAACGTTGGGGCTTGGGTGCGTGTCTTGCGGACGATATGGGATTGGGGAAAACAATCCAATTCATTGCCTTCTTACTACATCTGAAAGAAGAGAATGCACTAGAAAAACCAACGCTACTAATTTGCCCAACTTCAGTTTTAGGAAACTGGGAACGGGAAGTCAAAAAATTTGCACCGACGCTGAAAGTTTTGCAATACCACGGTGACAAACGCCCTAAAGGAAAGGCATTTGTAGAAGCAGCCAACAAACATGATTTAGTCATCACTAGCTATGCACTCATTCATCGAGATTTAAAGTCATTACAAAGTGTTGCTTGGCAAGGAATTGTTTTAGATGAAGCGCAAAATATTAAAAATGCTGAGGCGAAGCAGTCCCAAGCAGTACGACAACTAGAATCAACATATCGCATTGCCCTGACCGGAACACCGGTAGAAAATAGGCTGCAAGAACTTTGGTCAATTTTAGATTTTCTCAATCCTGGTTATTTAGGTAATAAGCAATTCTTCCAGCGACGGTTTGTCATACCAATTGAGAAGTACGGTGATGCTGCTTCGTTAGCTCAATTGCGTTCTTTGGTTCAACCATTTATCTTACGTCGCTTAAAAACTGACCGCGAAATTATTCAAGACTTGCCAGAAAAACAAGAAATGAACGTCTTTTGCGGTCTTAGTCCCGAACAAGCAGAACTGTATCAACAAGTAGTAGAACAGTCACTAGCTGAAATTGAAACAGCCGAGGGAATGCAGCGTCGGGGAATGATTTTAGCTTTACTCGTGAAGCTAAAACAAATCTGCAATCACCCTGCTCAATATTTGAAAAAAGCTACTCTTTTAGAACCACGTCTATCTGGAAAACTAATGCGATTGCAAGAAATGTTAGAAGAGGTTTTATCAGAGGGCGATCGCGCTTTAATTTTCACCCAATTCGCTGAATGGGGTAAAATGCTACAACCCTACCTAGAACAACAGCTAGGACGAGAAATATTGTTTTTATATGGCAGTACCAGCAAAAAACAGCGTGAGGAAATGATAGATCGTTTCCAACACGATCCTCAAGGACCACCAATTATGATATTGTCTCTGAAAGCGGGTGGTGTGGGACTGAATTTAACACGCGCAAATCACGTCTTTCATTTTGATCGTTGGTGGAACCCAGCAGTAGAAAATCAAGCTACAGACAGAGTATTTCGTATTGGTCAAACCCGCAACGTGCAAGTACACAAATTTGTTTGCACTGGCACTTTAGAAGAGAAAATTCATGACATGATTGAAAGCAAGAAACAACTAGCCGAACAAGTTGTAGGTGCGGGCGAAGAATGGCTGACCGAACTGGATACAAACCAGCTCCGCAACTTACTCATACTGGATCGCAGTGCAGTAATTGCAGAAGAAGATACAGAGTGAATCACAAGCGAAGGAAAATTAAATTCTCCCCCTCTTTTTTGCAAAGAAGAAATTGAGGGGTAAGTCGGTGTAATAATTAAAAAATTAAAGAGGAAAATTATGACGAATTACACCCTTCAAGCCAGCCGAGAATGGTGGTCGCAACGCTGGTTAGAATTATTAGATTCTTACCGTTTTAAAAAACGTTTGGAACGCGGTAGAAACTACGCACGTCAAGGCAATGTTCTCAGTATTGAGTTTCAAGGTGCAAAGGTATTGGCAAGAGTCCAAGGTAGTGAATCAGAACCCTATAAAGTTTCCCTTTCCCTAGACTCATTTAGTGATGAAGAGTGGGGTTATGTAGTGGAAACAATGTCTAAAAAAGCAATTTTCGCTGCCAAGCTGTTAGCAGGAGAAATGCCGCAAAATATAGAAGAAGTTTTTACTGCCAATGGTCTTTCGCTATTTCCTTTTACCCTATCTGATGTTCACAGCAGATGTTCTTGTCCTGATAAAGCTAATCCTTGCAAACATATTGCAGCAGTTTATTATCAGTTGGGCGATCGCTTCAGTGAAGACCCTTTTGTACTATTTCAATTACGAGGACGTACTAAAGAGCAAATTATCAGCAATTTGCGGCAATTACGTAGCGCTAATGTTGAGATTGCTGAAACTACAACACCAGAATTTCAAGAGTTATCTTCTCAGCAGCAATACTCTTTAAACTTAAACATAAACATAGATCGTTTCTGGCAATACAATGAACCACTAGACTCTTCGTTAGTAGTAATTGCACCATCGACTGGCGAGACAGTTTTAGATGTTTTAGGATCAATTCCTCTAGCCAAAGAAGGGGAAAATTTAGCAAGTTTAACTGCTGCTGATGCGGTCATGAAGTATTTGGATACGGTTTACAAAGATGTTAGTCAAAAAGCTGTTTTGGCAGCAATGAATGTAGGAGAGTAGAGCCTGCGGCTAGAGGAAAGAGTAAAGATTAAGGGTAAAAGGAAGGATTATTACCTTTTACCTTCCCCTTCATTCCTTATCCCAGCTTTTGCTCCGCTGGCTTGTTCGGAATTATGAGTTATATTTGTTACATGTAATTACATACCATAATGGTAGGGCAATCCAGTCAAACACAATGGAACTCCAGAGCAAAATTATTTCTGTAGAACTCAGTGATGGTACAAATATCAGAGTTGAAGCCGCATTGATTGGCGATCGCAAAATCAATTTTCAAACTCGACCTTTTCGCGAAGTCACCGCTGCGCTTGAAATTTTGTCCAAGGAAATTGCAGAAACAGTGCAAAAAATTAAACCCGATAAAGCCAGTGTCAAGTTTGGTATAGATATTGCTCTTGAATCAGGAAAACTCACTCCTTTGCTCGTTAAAGATGCAAGTACAGCTAATCTAGAAATCACTTTAGAATGGGGTAACTAAACCCCTCTCGTTATTTGCGACCAGCGGTGGAGAAATTTTAGAGAATTGTTAGTAGTTGGTGGTTGGTGGTTTTTCCAAACAACTACCAACAAACAACTAACAACTAACTGTCATCATCAATGCTGGAATGTTCCTCAGGATTTTTGATAATTTTTGCTGCTAAAGTTTGTGTTTCTGATTCAGATTCATCTTGGAAATCGTCAGAAATAATCACAAACTCTGTTTCTTTTTGAGACTTACCACCCCATTTATCCAAAACATCTTTAACCAAAACTTCTTCAATCCAAATTTTTGCAACAACAGTGAGGGGTAGGGCGAGAAATAAGCCTAAAAAGCCAAAGAAACTGACAAAAAATAACTGGCAAATTAACGTTACAGCTGGTAGCAATGAGACCTGATGTGCCATCACTATAGGAGTGATAAAATTACTCTCAGCTTGCTGAATGATAAAGTAAATACCCAATACGGCAAGAGATTTCCAAGGACTGTCCAAAAGCGCGATCGCCATTGCAGGAATAACACTGAGTGTCGGACCTAAATTGGGGATTAAGTTCAAAAATCCTGCTAAAACTCCTAAAGCCAGCGCTGCGCGAACACGCAAAAGCGATAAACCAATCACGCTCATCATTGCGACTACGCACATGGCTATGAAAGCGCCTGTGATCCATCCTTCCAAGGAAACTTCGCATTTATCCAAAATTCCATCTACTCGCCGCCGATAAAAGCAGGGAAACAACCGCACAAATAGCCTGCGATAAGCTTGGGGGTCGGCTAAGAACATTCCTGTTAAAACTAGTACCAGCAATGTTTTTAGAACCACTTCTAAAGAGCCGGAAACAAAGGCAAAGGAACTGCCTACAACACGATTGATAAACGGCTGTGCTTGTTGCGTTAAGCTATTAATATCAGGAATATAAGGAGTTACCTGGCTGGGAAGACCAGCTCTGAGTTGGTAAAGCCAAGTATTAAAGCGCTCTATGCCTTGGGGAACCCGATAGGTGAGTTCTTGAAACTGAATGGCAAAAGGTGGCACGATTAACCAGAAAAAACCGACTATAGCAGCGATAAATATGCTTACTGACAGGGCTACAGCGAATCCACGCCTCATTCCCGAACGTTGAAACCTTCGAGCGAGTCGATTTAAGGTAGTTGCTAATACTATGGCAGCAAATATAAGTAATAATACTTCTTTAATTTGCCATAAAATATACAAAGAAACCACTAGGGCAATTAAGCCCATCCATTGACCTAGATTCACTCTCTAACTCCTGGCAGTCGGGAAATTGCTGTCTACTTGAGATGGGGCTAGGTTAGCTGATTTTCACAACTTTTGCCCGGTGAGTTTCAGTTAACTTTGCTTTTGTGCTTGGAATCGCCATAACAAGGCGATCGCCATTAGCACTGTTGGTAAAAAGACCAGAATCAAGGCATTCATCGTTGTTGCAGGAATACAGAAAAAATATCCTGCATATTTAATCAAGACTGAGATCGCAGCAGAGAGTAAAAATACTTTCAAAAGAAATCTAATTTGACTTTCCATAATATAAAGTACAAAGTACGGCTATTCACCTTTTTCTGGGGGGTAGATACGAAAGCAGATTGTAACACCTAATTTTTACAATAAATTCAAGCAGAAAAAAGCGAACTCCTGCTTGCACACTCCTATGATTTACTTGCCGGTTTCACTACTGCTATTTCTACTGTTTTTACTGCTAGTACCATTCCTCTGGTTCATGCTGGCAGTAGACGTAGTCAAAATCGCAGTAGCAAAGTTGGGATTTTCTCCCAACATTGCCTTGACATTATTGACGCTGGTAATTTTAGGCAGTACTATCAACATTCCTTTGTACCGTACCCAATCCACAGTTGCTGTTGCAGATGACTTTATCGATCTGTGGTTGAAGGAGTTTTGGGGAATTCCCCTTAGAAAAGTGCAACGTTCGACTGTGATCGCTCTCAATGTTGGCGGTGGCTTAATTCCCATATTGCTAGCATTGTATCAATTTACGCAAGGAAATGCCTTAGCTATTTTGCTAGTGACGGCGATCGTCACAGCTGTTAGCTACTATGCATCACGGGTAGTGCCGGGAATAGGCATTCAGATGAATCCATTATTAGCTCCCCTAACAGCTGCTGTATCTGCCATGTTAATAGCTCCTCTCCATGCTGCTCCTGTGGCTTTTGCTGGCGGTATCCTGGGAACCTTGATTGGTGCAGATATATTGCACTTGAAGGACATTATAGCTAAGAGTTCAGGAGTTCTGAGTATTGGAGGCGCTGGCGTGTTTGATGGTATTGCTTTGTGTGGTCTATTTGCGCTGTTATTGAGTTGATAGTAGTTAGTGGTTAGTGGTTAGTGGTTAATTTTTACTACTACTACTACATACTAC
>JANZYY010000641.1 GCA_026419705.1 Fischerella sp. | reverse complement strand
GCACACCTGTACATGGGTTGGTGGTTGGTGGTTTACTACTTCTCCCCATCTGGCCATCTTCCCTAAAGTGGCAAAGGCGCAGGAGATGTGTCTGGTATTTGCGCATCTGTGGGTTTTAATTGAAAAATATTACCTTGAGCGTCCGTATTGACAAGTCCTTCAGCTACAATTGTGGCGATCGCTTTTCTTACCCAACTGGGAATCGATGCTACATCGGGATGGAGGCAATAATTTCATTTACAGTCCGATCGGGACAAGGATATGAGAGACCTAGAGGACAAATAGGACAAGGGAAGGAAGAATTTCTTGCTTGTCTATTTTTCCTCCTCTCCCTTGTCTCACCTACAAAGACAATTTCTGAATACTGAATCGACGCTCTGGCTAGCAGGAGTCAAAAAGTTAACCGAACATTGGGCGTTTGTCAACAAAAGTAATTAATATTACTTAGAATCCTACTTGGAAACCACAAAACTTTAGGCTTGAGTCACGTCTTCCTGACTTAACTGCTGCTCAACATTACTGATCGCAGCATTTAGACCAGCAAGTTTCGTTTCTAAATCATCTCGCATTGTCTTGAGGAATCTCAACTTGCGCTGTAGGCGAGTTTTGCGAGAAACAGGTTCTTCACCACAGTAAGAACTATACCAAAATTTGAAGGGAAACATAGTTGACCTTTCCAAATCAAACCCTATTTAAATTTTGGCGAAATTATTGTCAAAAGAGGGGAACGCAGATGGGAGGATAACCGATCTATTCTCATGTTGGTTGTTAGTAGTTAGTAGTTGGTGGTAATTAATGAGTTTTTCTACCTTCTGGCTTCTGTCTGCTTCTAGCGAACTCCTGGGAACCCAGACTGTTCCATCGCTTTTTGCTCCTCGCCAGTAAGTAAAACTTTGGTATGGGCTTCACCAGCCTGCTGTTGTTGACCATTGTTTTGTTTAACGCTCGCAAACAGGTTATACCAATTCTCGAAAACTAGAGACGGGATGTGTCGCGTCTCTACGGATGATGACGCACCGGACGTGGAGTATCGATCTGTTGTGAGATTATAGAGAATTGGTATTAGTGGTGATGGCATAGCTGCCATTTTTGATTGCTTCAGTATTAATCTGGTGACGCTGACGCGGATATTGCTCAGGTTTGCTAGTGGTTTGCCAAAGCAACTTTGCGGGTTTTGTAGTTGGCGCTTTCGCGCTGAAGCGCTAACTACAAACAATACTTACCCAGCAATTTTGATTTGGTGGAGTACTAGTGGTTCCTGGTAGAGTGGAATTAGCTGAGTGGAAGTACGATTCAGCTGTAATGGCTTTACGCTACATTGAGTAACTACAGCACGATCAAAAGCGTATTAGCGTATTAAAATTTATACGTACCTACTCATTCAGAAGGGCGATCGCCAGTTTGTTTCATTTCAATTTTCAGATTGGGTAAGCCCTCTAGTTTTTCTGGAGGTGAAACTTCTTCTGTTAGGGGCACAAAAACTTTTAAGCTTGCTGGCAAGCACCTAATCTCTACAGGAGTTTTTCCTAAAAGTTCACCATCAACAACTACTTTTTGAGGTGGGTCAGTTGTAATTTTGAATTGCTTGGCTCGTAAGTAACCAATGTCACTTCTTTCCACTGCCTCACCCGTAGAAGCAGTTTGAAACAGATGAAAGGTTGCCGCGATCGCTGCTGCTTTATTTACCGGAGCTACTACAGTTAAATCTAGCAATCCATCATCTGCAATGATTCCCGCCGGCCCCTGTGCTAAAACAGAGGTTGGAGGTGCGGCATTTGCTACTGTTACTGCTGCTGCGGAAGTTTTAATTACCTTGTCTTCAGTTTCAATTTCGACATCAAACGACTGCAATTGCCGCAATTGTTGGAATCCGGCGATGATGTAGGCTAAAACACCAAAACGATTTTTTGCTTCCCGGTCTGCTTTTTCCACAGTTTCGGCTTCAAAGCCAATACCTGCCAACAGTACCATTGGATAGCCGTTACAATCGGCAGTATCCACAATCCTAGTCTCACCCTGCAAAATTGTTTCGCAGGCGGCTTCAATCGTGTCAGGAATTCCTAAAGCTGTGGCAAAGGCGTTTGCTGTTCCCCGAGAAATAATACCAAAGGGAATATCACTACCTACCACAGCAGCCGCAGCAGCTGAGAGAGTACCATCTCCTCCCGAAGCAATAATGGCTTCTACTCCCCTTTTCACTGCGTCGTGGGCTAGTTCATCAGCACCAATTTCTTCAGTGGTGAAGCGAATATCCAGGTCAATTTCCGGCTCTAAGATTTTCTGAATCTTTGCCAAATCTTGCTCTGAGTCACCCTGACCCGCAACTGGATTAAAGATGAGGCAGGCTGAACGTTTCATGGAGTAAAATCATCTGACTAAATAAACTTTTGTATTTCATTGTTAGCGTTTGTCTAAAATTTCATCTTCTCCCTTGCGATAGGATTTTCAAAATAAATTTGCGAATGGCGGAATGGGAAGATGGGGAGAATAACCACTAACTACTAACCACTAACCACTAACAAATGACCAATGACCAATGACTCTTGACTAACTACTCCAATCCGTCACCCACTGCGGTAGTCTAGATGAAGTGAATTTATCTCTTCCCTTTGACATAACTGCTTTATGACATCAGTCGTTTCCAGTCCGAGTCGTACAATCCGCATTGGTTCTCGTAAAAGCCAACTCGCTCTGATTCAAACTTATTGGGTACAAGAGCAACTCCAAAAAAGCTTTCCAGATATTTCTTTTGAAGTTCATACCATGTCCACTCACGGTGACAAAATCTTGGATGTGGCTTTAGCCAAGATTGGTGATAAGGGACTATTTACCAAAGAACTCGAACTGGGAATGATCAATCAGGAAATTGACTTTGCCGTTCATTCTCTTAAGGATTTACCAACTCGCTTGCCAGAGGGGTTAGTCTTGGCAGCTATTACAGCTGTCTCTTATACACATCT
>JANZYY010000640.1 GCA_026419705.1 Fischerella sp. | reverse complement strand
GTGTATTAATGTACTCTAATAATTTAGGAAAATGCGCTGCATCCTCTGTATAATTTTCATTGTGAGAAGTTTTTTCAGAAAAGCCTGCTTTTTTAAGGTAAAGTGCGAAAAACCAAGGAATGGCAGCACCAAGGGCAAAATAAGCATACTTATAAAGACTTTGAAGCTCATTGCCTTTATTCAAATCAGCAATTTCTTCTAATGCACGCAAATGCAAATTATCGACATTCTTAGATTTAATTTCTTTCAAAACATCGGTCCACGACAACGCACCGAATAATCTATTAGACTCTTCCGGAGGGATCGAGCCGTAAGTCATGCCCATTTTATAATTATTCGATAGTGCCAATCCTTTGCAGCATTCAATATGCAATTCTAAATCTTTAGATTGATCCCTATACTGATCCATAGTTAGTATAGGGATCCTGTATTTTCCTACACCTTTTACTCCATAATCTTGATACGGAAAAGAAGGTATAGTTTTATTAAAAAATTTATAAGAATCGTGTGTTTGATCCATAACGGATATTTATTATCCAATAAAAACTTTATACTAAAATAGTAGGGACGTATCCCTACTATTTATTAGACCAATCGACTGACTGAATTAATTACAGCAGCTACACGACCAATGTCTTTTAGTTGTTCTGTGGTATAGCCCGACTTCTTGAGAATGTCATAATGGTTTTTAACACAGAAGTGGCACTTGCCCACAATGCTAGCAGCCAGCGCATATGCTTCAAAACGCTCTTTAGTAGTACCACCATATGTAGCGTAAGCATTCATGCGCAGGCCAGCAGCAGTTTTTTGTACCGCTTCATCACCGGTCATTTCAGTATAGGGGTACCAAACATTGTTCATGGACATAAGGCTGGCTGCGGTCAATGCAGCGGTTCGCTCGACTTCATTTTCCATTGCGTTTTGAATGGTTTGGGTTAGATCGCGGTTGCCAGTAGCAAATGCAGCAGCCAACATCAGTCCTTGAAGTTCGTCTGCGTTAAAAGTGGTCTTACCAGCCAAAGTATCAAAGTTCAATCGGATATCCTTGGCATAATCGGGAATTTTACTCTTGATTTGTTCAATATAATTCATTTCTGTTCTCCTCGGCAACTTGGGCAGTGATATTGTTTAAGCATTTCAAAATACTCACGAAAGCTCATTTCCAATCTCCTCAAATTTAATTTCAATACAAAAGTTTAGCAGCGCCAACAATATCACTGTTGCTGTCCAACCAAAAATCAACGAATATATTATTGGCGCAGATTCCATGCTTATTCCTTATTAAGGTCTTGATCCTGGGCGGTTGTAGTCTCGGCTGCAAGTTGACTTTCATACTGATTTAGTTTCTCTAGAAACTGATCTTCAGTAAGATTATGCCACCCAATACAAAAGCCCGTAGGACTACGACCACATCCACAAATAGCAGGAGCTACCATATTAGACCTTTAGTGTTTCGCCGCCAACAGGACGGCTGCAAGGACAAAGTTCGCCTGTTTGTAGTGCATCTAATACACGAAGTGTTTCGTCTGGATTACGACCTACATCTAGATTATTGACAGTAACGTGTTGAATAACGTTATCGGGGTCAACAATAAATGTAGCACGAAGCGCTGCACCTGCAGGGCCAAAGAAAATACCAAGTTGTTCAACTAGGCTCAATTCACCGCGGGCAACATCGGCAAACATCCAGCATTTGGTCTTTTTGAGGTCTTCGTGTGCGGCGCGCCAGGCCAGCTTGCAGAATTCGTTGTCTGTCGAACCCACCATGAGCACAGCATCACGCTCAGCAAATTGAGAGTTTAGCTTGTCGTAGGCTACGATTTCAGTGGGGCACACAAAAGTAAAATCTTTTGGATAGTATACGATTACCTTCCATTTACCTTGAAAGCTTTTTTCGGTAATGGTTTCAAATGCGTTTTCTGGAGTTAGAGCACCCGGCTTGACCCCAGTAACTGCAAAAGCTTCAATCTTATCACCAACAGTCTTCATCATTTAATTTTCTCCTTGAGTTAAGTGTTACGTTGCGATCTACAGTTTGGACACAATAATTGCATGTTACTTCGGGCATTATTTTTATTGTTACCATCTCGATAAACCACATCGAGCGGAATAGGTTTTCCATTATGAGCGGTGTTCAAACAAACTTGACACTTGTTTCCAAGTTCTCGAATCAAATGTCTTTTAACCCATTCAGGAACTTGCCTCCATGGTTGGACTCGCCCTTCTAGCCACTCGCTGACCAAAAGTCTGCTGCGATGCTGTTGCTGGCAAGTATTATTGCAGTATTTGTTCGTGTAATTGATTCCTCTCAACACGTTCTGCTTACCGCAATTCAAACAATAAAAACAATTTTCCATAATAACTTGCAAATTTATCCTATAGAGCAAGTTGTAAATATTTACTGCTCTAATGCGGACAATTATATATGTAGATAATGATGTTTGCAACCTTTATGATGAAAGAAACTGCCCAAAAGTATTCTAGCAGAAAGGGAATCCCTTTCTACCCGATGTATAGGCTCACTGCACACTGCGCACAACTGTCTCGGTTTATCCCTATACCGTGGTCCCTGGGCGAGGACTATGTCTATTTGGGTAGATGTCTACCCTGCACCGTGCTTCCGCCGGTGCCTATATCTTACCAAGGTTGATAAAGACCAGGTCGTCCTTCGCCAATCCTGTCAATATATCGAACTGTCTGCGCCACTATGTTGACTGCTACTACAACAATGAGTAGTAATGCTAACAGTCTTGAAATTTGATTCATAAATTTTAAATTTTGGTAGGCGGTGAGAGATTCGAACTCCCGACTTCTTCCGTGTAAAGGAAGCCTTCTGCCGCTGAATTAACCGCCCGGTACTATTGGACAACTTTCTAAAGGAAGCATTCGCTCATTACGACCATTCGTAGCTGATCACCAACCAGACCCATTTTATCTATCGCCGCCCTTGTGCTGCGTTTAGGTTGCCTTTTCGCATCCACCTTTCGAAGAAGGTTCACGGGGCTGTCTCTTATA
>JANZYY010000639.1 GCA_026419705.1 Fischerella sp. | reverse complement strand
GGTGCATGAGCGTTTTGCAGGGCTACCAAGGCGCTAGAGCAGGTTGATTCTAAATTCCATGCTGGACAACTCAATCCTAATTGCTGAGCAAGGTAAACAGCATTACCGTGTCCGACTTGTTCGGGAAACAGGGAAGCCACAATCATCAGCTCGACTTGCTGGGAAGAGAGTTGGGCGGCGGTAAGAGCATCTTTTGCTGCACGATATTCCAGTGTCAGGGAAGATTCATTGGTATCAACTACTCGTCGCTCGACATTACCTCTGAAGGGATCTGACAAGTACGGTGCTACCGCTTGCGACCAGATGTCAAGTACGTTTCCAGCAGGCGCGAATGCAGCAGATTTAAGTGGCTTTGCCTTTCTTGACTTTTCTTGCTTTCCTAACTCAGGAAACTTCTTCAGCCAGTACTCGTTTGTGCGGATAATACTTCCAAAACTAACTGCAAGTGAGCGAATACCTATTGAATAATTCATCATGACAACTATTCGCGAACTCCCAAACAAATTACGCTTGCTGCGGCGTAAGAAGATACATGACTAATGCTCAGCAACAACTTTGTCAAACCAAGTTCAGTAGCTATTTCTTGGCATTGACCGTGTAATACTACTGATGGTTCACCTGTTGACAGCCGTTGCACTTCTATATCAAGCCAAAAAGTATTCTGGTTCGAATCTATTCCTAGGGCTTTAAGGACTGCTGTTTTTGCACAGAGACGACCTGCAAGATACTGGATGCGTTTAGCACCAGATTCAGCAACACTGCGCTCAGTTGCTGTAAAGTATTGCATTTCAAAATGCTTTCCTGCTTGCTCTACAAGTGCTTCGATGTCATGAATGGCAATGATGTCAATACCATGACCAATGAGATTGAGGGAGTCAGGTACACAAGCAAATGCCTGCATGCTGGGCAGTGTTACCATACATTTATATCCTTCCAGCCATCCTTGCTCAAAATTTCAAAACTAGATTGGTCAACATGGTGTTCATCTTGTTAACCGACTCAATATACTCTTTTTCCGGGATTGATTCCGCCACAATTCCAGCACCCGCGTTTAAGTAAATATTTTGACCGTATTGGTAAACTGAGCGAATGGCGATCGCTAAATCTGCTGTACCGCTACTATTTACCCAACCAATTCCACCAGCATAAATTCCTCTCGGCTCATCTTCTAAACGGTCAATCCATTCGAGAGCTTGTTCTTTATTAATTCCAGAAACTGTAATCCCTGGAAACAATACCGTTAAAGCATCCCACAAAGTGTTTCCTGGTTTGAGTTGTCCACCAACTCTAGAAGATAGATGCTGTACGCACCGATATTTTTTGACCTCCATGAAGTTGAAAATTTGCACACTTCCTGGTAAACAAAGTGAGGCAATTTCATTTTGGGCTAACCAAACAGAGAGGGCGTGTTCTTTTACCTCTTTTGCATCAGTAAATAGTTCATGACTCAAGCGAGTATCTTCTTCTAAGTTTTGGCTGCGAGGTCGAGTTCCTGCGAGGGGATTAGTCACAATCAAACCGTCTTCATAGACTTCCATGAGAGTTTCAGGACTAAAGCCAACTGCACGAACATCTCCGATCTGCAAACAGTATGAACGCGCTGAATTATTAATTCTAGATCCGATTACATAGGTTCCCAGTACGTCTAAATCACCAGTAAATTTGAGAGAGCGCGAGATAATCGCTTTTTGTAACTCCTCTTTTTGAATTGCCTCAATCACCCTGGTAATCCGCTGCTGATAAGTTTCGCGATCGCCAAAATCTACTTGCAAATCAGCAGGTATATAATCTGGTAATTGACTATCTAAAAATATAATTTCTTCAATTTGTTCTAAAGATTTCGTACTTCTGATCCAGACTCCTTCAATTGTAAAGATAAGTTCAATTTCTGGAATTAAAAAATATAAAAGTTCCTGCTGCATCCTTTTGGAATATGAAGAATAAAAACGAGCCAGATCAAAAGCAATATAACCATAAGCCGTCCCATCTTCGATTTGCAAGGAAGCTAGCATTTTCTCTACTTGTTTAAATGGTTCATCTACAGGCTCAGCATCAGACTTACATGTACCTTCAACTGACACGATATCCTGGCGAACTGAGATCTTAGCTAACTCATTACCAGCAATACGCACCTCATTCTTACCTTCATACAGAACATAATTATTCAAAATGCCAGCTTTGAGGAGGTTCTGCAATACAACAACATGATTCCTTTGACCAGGCACAAATTTTTTCTTATACTTTATCGCTGTCTGAAACTCTGTTACCATCTGTTTGCCTCTGCTTGATAATTCCTCACCGACTTGGATGCATAGTCAGGTTCTGATTTTGACTTAATAATTTACGATGAATTTTCCCAGTTGAAGTACGTGGTAATTTTTCGAGAAAATAAACTTTTTTTGGAGCCTTGAAATGAGGTAACCGTTGTTTGGCAAATTTACGAATACTAGTTTCTAGTTCAGGTGAAGATTCTTGTCCCGGTTTGAGACTGATATAAGCAACAATCTGAGTTAGCTGTTCTTCATTGTCAGACTCAGGTACAACAGCTACTTCAAAAATCTGAGGATGCTGATGTAATATGTCCTCAATTTCCATGGGAGATATCCACTGACCATTGACTTTAAAAAGGTCATCATTGCGTCCCATAAACCAGAAATAACCGTCTGCGTCCCGCAGATATTTATCTCCGGTTCGCATCGTGTTGCCATAAATCGCTTTCCGAGTTTGTTGTACTTGCTGCCAGTACCCCAACATCAAGCTTTCTCCAGTTACTTGTAGATTCCCAATTTCACCAGCAGAGCAAGGAAAGCCATTGTCATCAATAATTTGGACATCGTAACCAAGAATGGGACGACCAGAACTTCCTGGTTTGCACTCTCCGATTTGGTTGGAGAGAAAAATGTGCAAAAATTCAGTAGTTCCAATTCCTTCACAAATTTCATGGTTGTAAGTCTCAAGCCACTTATACCAAATAGTTTTGGGCAATTGCTCAGCTGCAGATACGCATAGGCGTAAGGAAG
>JANZYY010000638.1 GCA_026419705.1 Fischerella sp. | reverse complement strand
CGGCGATCGCCAAACTGTGGTGCTGATTCAGCAGCATCTCGGAAAGGTCCATAGTAAGCTGAAGCATACTTCGCTGCATACGATAAGATGGGGATATCTTGGAATCCCGCTTCATCCAAACCAGCGCGAATAGCTTGCACAAATCCATCCATCATCCCAGAAGGCGCTATGATATCCGCACCCGCTTTTGCTTGGGAAACAGCGGTTTTCTTGAGTAATTCTAGGGTGGGGTCGTTGAGTACTCTTCCTGTTAAGTCTCCAACCTGCAGATAGCCGCAGTGGCCGTGACTGGTGTACTCGCACAAACAAGTATCAGCAATGACAATCAAATCGGGTACTGCTTGTTTCACAGCAGTTGCTGCTTTTTGTACAATACCGCAATCATGCCAAGCGCCAGTGGCATCCATATCTTTTTCGGCGGGAATACCGAACAAAATAATCGCGGGAATTCCCAGGTCATAAACTTCTTTGGCTTCTTCCACAATTTTGTCTACTGAGAGCTGGAAGACACCTGGCATTGATTTGACTTCATTGGCAATTCCCTCACCTGGTACGGCAAACAGAGGGTAAATTAGGTCATTTTTGGTGATAACGGTTTCGCGTACCATCCGACGTAGTTGGGGATGGGTACGTAGGCGACGGGGTCGGTGGATGGGAAACATAAAGTTTTATCAACGAAAAAACTCAAATGGACAAAAAACAAAGCGTCACACACTCAGGGCAAAACCTTGCTCCTGTGGGACACGCTACAAGAAGCGCTTAACTGTCCTCTGCCCTACTGCCGGTCGTGCTGTGGGGCAATTTTGTATTTTACAGCTTGCTTGTCATTTCTCTGCGGGAAAGCAGACAAACTATATTAAAATTCTCATCACAATAGTAGATGAACTGGATTGTAAATCACTGATGGAATAAGTGTGAGGTTCAATGGTAATCGGCAATTAAAACACAGCTTCTTACCAATTACCCTTTGGCAATTACCAGCTATTTCAAAGTCACTTCGTTTATTTAAATATATCCATCAGTGACCTTATGCTCAGGGATAAAAATCGCTTTTATGCTAGATAAGTCGAAAAATGAAGGGATAGCGGAATGGTTTTTCGGTGTCGCTAAGAACGTGGTAAAGTGCCCAAATAGTTAATCCCCAGTGGATTAAAAACCAGATACCAGCCAAAGGTATCAATAAACCGAAAGACAGCCAGATGAGCACACCAATAATAGCTCCATAGAACCAGACATTAAAGTGGAAATTAATTGCTTCTTTCGCATTCTCTCTGACGATGGGATCTTCGGTTAAAAAGATGATAAAAATTGGCAGACCAATTGATACTAACGTAGTGCTAAAAAAAATTGCTCCGTGACACAGGGCTGATAAAAGCTTGCGCTTGTCCGTGTCGTACATTACTTTCCCCCTTTTATTCAGGTTTCAGTTACATTAAGACCCTATCATGAGCATCGTTGCCTTAAGATGAAAAGACTCGCTAAAGTTGGAAAAAGTTAAGTTAAGTTAAGTAAAAAGTAGATACAGTTATGTCAATTGACCTAGAATTTGAGCTTAAAAAAGCAATTGAAAGTCGGCGCAATTTTGCGATTATTTCTCACCCTGATGCTGGTAAAACTACGCTGACAGAAAAGCTACTGCTATACGGAGGAGCAATTCACGAAGCTGGTGCGGTCAAAGCACGACGAGCACAGCGCAAAGCTACTTCCGATTGGATGGCAATGGAACAACAGCGGGGTATTTCTATTACTTCTACAGTCTTGCAATTTGTCTACCAGGATTGTCAGATAAATTTATTAGATACTCCTGGCCACCAAGATTTTAGTGAAGATACTTATCGCACCTTAGCAGCTGCAGATAATGCCGTGATGCTAATTGATGCAGCCAAAGGTTTGGAACCCCAGACACGCAAGTTGTTTGAAGTGTGTAAAATGCGGGGCATTCCGATCTTCACATTTGTAAACAAGCTAGACCGTCCTGGGCGAGAACCGCTGGAACTGTTAGATGAAATTGAACAAGAATTAGGATTGCAAACCTATGCGGTTAACTGGCCTATTGGTATGGGCGATCGCTTTAAAGGTATCTTTGACCGTCGACAACAACAAATTCACTTATTTGAAAGAACCGCTCACGGTAGTAAAGAAGCAATAGACACAGTAGTTGATTTGGGCGATGCCAAAATTGAACAACTCCTGGAACAGGATCTTTACTATCAACTAAAAAACGATTTAGAACTCTTAGAAGGTGTGGGACCGAATCTAGATCTAGAGTTGGTACACCAAGGCAAAATGACACCTGTTTTTTTTGGTAGTGCCATGACCAACTTTGGGGTAGAATTATTCCTTAAGTATTTTCTGGATTACGCTCTCAAACCAGGCTCTCACAGCAGCAGTATCGGTGAAGTTTTCCCGGACTACCCAGAGTTTTCGGGGTTTGTGTTCAAACTTCAAGCCAACATGGACCCGAAACATCGCGATCGTGTGGCGTTTGTACGCGTCTGTACGGGCAAGTTTGAAAAAGATATGATGGTAAATCACGCCCGCACTGGCAAAACTGTCCGCCTGTCTCGTCCGCAAAAACTCTTTGCCCAAGAACGGGAATCAATAGATGTCGCTTATCCAGGCGATGTGATCGGTTTAAACAATCCTGGGGTTTTTGCGATCGGGGATACAATTTACACCGGACAAAAGTTGGAATATGAGGGTATCCCTTATTTCTCTCCAGAGTTGTTTGCGATTCTCCGCAATCCAAATCCCTCTAAGTTCAAGCAATTCCAAAAAGGCATTTCCGAGTTGCGTGAAGAGGGAGCCGTACAAATTATGTACTCAGTGGATGAAGCCAAGCGCGATCCCATTCTGGCTGCAGTGGGTCAGTTGCAATTCGAGGTGGTGCAATTCCGCTTACTAAATGAATATGGAGTGGAAACCACGCTAGAGTTATTGCCCTACAGCGTCGCCCGTTGGGTTGAGGGTGGTTGGGAAGCGTTGAGCAAGGTAGGACGCTTATTCAATACAACCACAGTCAAAG
>JANZYY010000637.1 GCA_026419705.1 Fischerella sp. | reverse complement strand
CGTCGGCAATTAATAACAATGGGTTGCAGGAAATTGCCATTGCAATCATCACTCGTTGCAACTGACCACCAGAAAGTTGATGGGGGTAGCGTTCCAGTATTGCTTGTTTGTGTTGGTTGACTAACTTAAGCAGCTTGTGCTCATCTAAGGTGGATGAAGCAAAAGATGAGTGTTGCCAAGTGTGGAGATACTGCTGCTTAATTTGCTCATCGCTGTTGAGCAATTTTACTTCTTGCAAACGAGCGATCGCTTGTTGTCGTGCTTCAGCTGCAGAAATATTCTGATGTCGCAAAATTGCTTCTGTGAGTTGAAAGCCTATATTATAAACCGGATTGAGCGAACTCATCGGTTCCTGAAAAATCATGGCAATGTCGCCACCTCTGTGTAGCTGAATTTCTTCAGCAGTTAACTCGAGCAAATTGATTGGTTTGCTATTTTCATTAGCACGAAACCAGATTTCCCCACCTGTTACCTTACCCGGAGGCTGTAATAAACCCATCAACGCTAAAGCTGTGACTGATTTGCCACTACCCGACTCTCCTACTATGCCTAGAGTTTCACCTCGATGCAATTGAAAGGAAATACCATCTAGAGCTTTGACGATTTTGTTATCACCAGTAAATTCCACTTGCAGATTGCGAACATCTAGGATAGCTTCTTTCATATGAAGTCGAGTATTAATATCTTGATTGAAAATTAATCAGGATTCTAACAGGTGCTGGCATTTTTTGCGAACAACGTAAATTGTGTGAGATGTTAAGTTAATTTTTTTGATTCCCACATTTTTAGCATGCAATTTTGCATTACAAGTTACAAACTAATATCATGTTCGTTTTAACACTTATCATATCCGTTAAGGTCGGTAATGGGTAATGGGTATTAGGTAGTGGAAGGGACTGGGGATTAGGTATTAGGAACCCGTTACCCAATACCCAATACTTAGTACCCCATAACCAATTACCCATTACCATCCTACGCGACAGTATAAGTATTCAAAACGAACTATCCGCTACATTTGCTACTAGCATTGCACCCATGACCTACAAACAAAAAATTCTTTCACCTAGAAAGGAATGTCATCAATATCTAGTTCTTGGTTTGGTACTGCAGCAGGATAAGAGCTATGCTCGTAATTGGAGCTTTGAGATGTGGATTGGGAAAAATCATTTTGGGAAGCGACGCCAACCTTATTTGTTGCTGGTCGAGTTGATATCGAAGGTGGTGAATTGTAACTAGCAGTGACTTTATTGGCAGTCCCTGTTACTGTTGGTGATGGACTGGTATTAATGCCACCTGATACAGAGTAAATTTTTTGTACTGTTAATTCAGCACGCTTTTCTTTGAAACCTTCTGGACGATCGATAGTATGCATGCCTAGGCGTCCTTCTAAAAGCACGCGATCGCCAATGTGATAGTTTTGCTGAATTTCTTTTGCCATATTGCCCCAGCCTACTACCTTTAAATTTGCAGCAGGATCGCCTTCCCGCTGTGCTGGAAACTGCACTAACATTTCCGTTACTTCCAATCCATCTGGTGTAAAGCGGAGTTCTGGTTCTTTAACAATTTCCGCCATTAAAATGCAGCAGTTCATTCTATCCTCCTTGAATATAGGGACTAGGAATTAGGGATTAACGTTTCCATCCACGGTGGCTGTTAATTCCGCCATGACACCTATCTTGAAAATAGAGATTGGGGGTCTTGATGGGCGAAGAGCTCGTGGGTGTCTGAGTTGAAAAAATGATGAATATTGACTTCAGGCTTTTTGCTTAGTACTATTACTAAATACAAAAAAGTAAATTATCATCCTTATTAGTACAGTAAGCTCAATTTGATAAGCGCAACTGTTGTTTTTTAACTTGGAAAATTTATGAACTAATCCCATATTTACACTCTTGGCTTTGAAACTGTTTTAGCATACTAAGTCAAGCAAGTACCGCGAGCAGTGGTAATGAGCTGTTAATTATATAGTACAAATGTACGATTAAGTTCAGGTAGTGACGTGAGTGGGGAAAACGCCACAGGCTATCAACCGCGCTAACAGGTCACGCAACCAGGGGAAGCGTAGCCAAGCAGGTAACTGAAACTGTTGGTTTGAACTCAGAAGCCGGGGTAATATTCGCTGCTGCATCAAAGACTGGAATGCTTGGATAACGCGGGTTGGTAATTCTCGCTGGCGCTGCACTTTTGCAGGGTGGTGCAGTTCTAGACGTCCTTGTTTGAGTGGTTGACTCAAGAAGTTAGCACAGCATTGCGGATATGCCTTGATGTGCTAAAAGTAGAGCAAGAACACCACCTGCAGGCCCTCCACGAACAATGGAACAATTTTTGGTTTGTACGTCTACAATGTCATGAACAGGGGTTAGCGTTTGTTGACAAGAAGAATTTGAGGTCAGGTGAGAAGCCATAAAAAAATTCTCCTTTTGGCTTTAATTCCAAGGTAGTTTGGTTGTTATAATGAAAACTTTTTTTTAACTTTTCGTATTCACCGCAAACGTGTATGATCGGCGCTGGACTATACTTGTCCTTTGTCATTTGTTTAAGTTTTTTGACAAATGACTAATGACCAATGACCATTGACCATTGACTATTGCTGTGAACTGAAAAACTCGTGGCGCAGGTAGTATTAGAAAACGTTTACAAAAGTTTTCCTCCTCGTAGAGGGGAAGGCGTTAGTACATCAACCCAACTAACACTCAAGTTTGGGAACGATAGTGATGTAACTACCCCAAAAGGTGCAGATAGTGTGAATGTCTTGCGGCGGATAAACCTCACCGTAGCAGATGGTGAATTTATGGTGCTGGTAGGACCTTCTGGTTGTGGCAAAAGCACCTTGCTACGGTTAATTGCTGGGTTAGAACAGATGACAGGAGGCAATATCTGGGTAGGCGATCGCCTCGTTAACAACCTTCCGCCCAAGGAACGAGATATTGCAATGGTGTTTCAAAATTACGCCCTCTATCCCCACATGACGGTGTATGACAATATTGCTTTTGGATTGCGACGGCGATCGACAGTAGATGGGGAGAGAGGGAGATGGAC
>JANZYY010000636.1 GCA_026419705.1 Fischerella sp. | reverse complement strand
GGGGGCCGGTGAGTCCCCCATCTCCCACTCTCCCTATCTCCCTCTCCTTGATTAGCTAACTCCCTGGTTCCGGATTTACCTGGGCTGTCTGCGAGGTTTGTACCATTTGGTTAAGGGCGGATTGTAATGGTAGAACTGGGTCTGTCGCGACCCAGCCTTGGGGTGTCAGTTGGCGTACTTCAAAGTGTAGGTGGGGTCCTGTGGAGTTACCTGTACTACCAACGCGCCCAATCACGTTTCCCCTTTCTACCCACTGACCAGGTTGAACAAAGATTTCGGACATGTGACCGTAGAGGGTTTGGAGAGCGTTGTTATGATTCAGGATTACAGCTAAGCCATAGCCACCCTGCCAGTCAGCAGTTTCTACTTGGCCGGAGTACGCTGCTAGAATTGGTGTTCCCATCGCAGCACCCAAATCCATACCAGAGTGGAAACGGCGGTTACCGGTAATTGGATGAGTTCGCCAACCAAATAAAGAAGTAATGGGTGCGGGAACAGTCAGTGGAAACGCTAACCCTGTACTGCCGATCGCAACCCTACCACCATACATAGTGCTATAAGCGATTCGGGGTAATGTCGTTGCTAGAGGAATATTATAGGCTACCACACTGGGGCGGGGTGTAAAGTTGTCAGCTGTCATCGGTGGGGGCAAAGTACCGCCACTCGGTGCGATGGGAGCAGAACTAACTGTAGTCGTGGGGGTAAAACTGCTGGGGTCGGGAATATAGCGGTTTGAGCGATAAGTGCTTTTGGTCACGCCCACGTTAGCAACCCGATTGGCATTAGCTATCACCTTAGAAATCAGCCGAGGCGGACGCCAGCCAGTGTTGCTTTCATTGTTGGTGGCAATTCGCTTGGTTGGTGTAACAGCTGCTAATCGAGCGTTTTGACTTTTTCTTAGCCAACTGGGTGTTCTTGTTTTGGCATTAGCTACAGACTGATTACGACCACAAATAGTGCTAGAAACTCCTTGCGCCAATACAGCTTTACAACCGGTGGAACGTTCTGTAATTACTACGCTACTGGGAGCTTCGTACTTGGCTGCGGGATTGTAATCAGTCGGGTCAATATAAGCGTTATTGTAGTCTTTGGTTTGAGCGGCTGTCGCGCTAGCAGTGCTTGAAGAGTTGTTTGCTGGTTGGGCGACTTCAGGTAGTTTGTTTGGTATGGAAATAGGCTTGGTTGGAGCGGTATATTCTACTTGCGGTTTTCTTTCTCTAATAATAACAGGAGCATGATTGGGTGTTGAGTTCCTTACTGTTTCTGTAGATGCGGAAATTACTACAGACTGGGAGGCCTCAGTTTCAGGTTGAGACTGTCTTTTTTCTGCTGGAGACTGGGAAATTTTTGCCTTCCACAGTCTTTGTCGAAGTTTGGTTCGGCGTTGGGAAAATTCCGGCTGCGAGTTAGCCACCTCTGTAGTAGGGGTAGCATAACTGCGTTCAACTACTTCTTTTTTGACAATGTTGCCCGCTGCGGGTTGGGAATTTTCTACCGTGGGGACAATATTGTCTATGGGTGATTCGGTTTGGGCAAGTACCAGGCCGCTGCTCAGAAGGCTGAAGCTGCCAAGCCAACAAATACTCTGTGCTGGCAGCGTTCGCTGCCATGAGTGGTGCAAACGGTTAGGAGCAGAGTGATTGCGCTGCGTCATTGGTTGGTGGTGTAAGTACGTAGTTTGCCTAATCTTAATTTTGTCAGTAGTTTCCCGGCCTAAATTTAAAGTTTTGGGAAAGCTTCGGAAGTAACCTGATTTTTGCTGTAGCCCAAACTGATTGTACCGGGCAGGAGGTAGATGTCAGGTACTGTTGAAGTTATGGATTTAGATGTATCCATACGCACATGCAGTTCTCCAGTAGGCGTCACACCAACTATAGTGCCTGCCAAATCGTTGACGTATACGCGATCGCCGACATTTGCAAGTAACTCCAGATAGTGAGTCAATAATATATTTACTCCTTCTTGCCAAAGACTCTGTATCCCGGATTCTATTCCTAGTAAAATTTTCGCCGCTAGCATTTCTAAACTGGATATGGGTCTGGTCTTTCTGGAAGCTTGCCATGTTTCCAGATTAATCCCGGTTTCTGGAACTGGGTTAGCCCAGTTAATGCCAACACCTATGACTGCTTGGGTTATTGTTTCTTGGTTGACTTTGGTTTCCGTTAAAATACCGCCCAGTTTGCGCTTGTCGATGACCAGATCGTTAGGCCATTTAATCGCAACATCGACGCCACATTTTCGCAATTGATTGGCAATTCCCCAAACACTGGCAAAAGTTAGCTGGTAGCTATTGCTAGCTGCTATCTGGGGAGCAAGAAACACCGAAAGATACAATCCTCCTACTGGAGAAATCCATTGCCGTCCCCATTGTCCCCGTCCGGCTGTTTGTTGGGTGGCGATCGCTACACATCCCGGCTCTACTCCTTGTTCTACCAATTCCCAAAGGATTTGATTAGTGGAAGTGACAGATTCAAATATATGCAGGCGAAATGGTAAATAAGCATGCTGACGTCCAATTTTTAGCGCTGCTTCCAATTGTTGCCGATCCAATTCCACAGAGTTTACCTAAATTTGCTTGTTCAAGTTAGCATTAATTGGCTGATTTTTATTTTGTTTTAGGCTGGTTGGAAGATGCACACTTGGCACTGGCATACTTGGGAAGGAATGTCTTATCTGACTTGTAGTCTTCTCGAAGCTTGGCCGCACGGCTTTTTTACCCAACATTTTTGGCCTCGTTCTCCAGAAGAGCTGACGATGGTACTGCATCCAGATGCTTCAGGATATCGCTTAAAACAGGTACATGGCAACACTGTGCTCACGCCTTCGGAAATTGCTATTCGCTTAAGTGAGATAGAGGAAGAAAATGATTCTGCTCTGGTATCGGCAGATGGTTTAGTAAGCGAACAGGCTTTGCAAGCCTTCGATGGCAAAGAGCGGCAGGCCGCTGCTTCGCTTGACTAGCCAACGTTCGACTTCACGTGGCAAAGCAGAGGTACGCGCGACTTGACGGATAATTTCAACCATAGCAGAAGAAGGGAGGGGATTGAGC
>JANZYY010000635.1 GCA_026419705.1 Fischerella sp. | reverse complement strand
GCCCATGACCGTTGCATTGGGGATTTTTCTCTCAATGTTGCTAACCAGTTAACGGCGGACTTATTTAAAAATCAATTTCGTTTGGAACGCCTGACAGCATCCTATGACCTGAACATTAACCAACTGAAAGACTTGCTCAAGAGTAGTCCTCCTAACTGGTTTGAGGTGACAATCCATCAGCATATGCCAATGTTCCATATGGAGCATTGTGTATTTTGCGCCTTTCTTTCTACAGGGACAGATTTTCGCAATTGCGGGCGACCTTGCGAGAAACATGAAGTGAAATTGCGCGTTCGCGGACAGTTTTCGAAGGAATCTCGCGTTGGTACAGAACACATCCTCCATGCTGATGCTGGTTGTCGAAATACAGTATATAATGGCACTGCTCAAACAGGAGCAGAGTACGTACAACATCTTATAGAGCTTGGTTTACGATACTTCCGGATTGAATTTGTGAATGAGACACCTGAGCAAGTGACTCAAACAATACATCACTACCAACAATTACTGCATGGCGAAATCACAGGCTGCCAACTTTGGCGCAAGTTGAAATTGCAAAATCAGTTAGGGGTAACCCGTGGTTCTATGACTCATTGACGATCGCCACAATTTTAATTGAGTAGAGACGCGGATACTACAGGCGTTCGGGCAGGATAATTTCGTGTCTGGTACAAGTGTATGGTATGCGCGATTGCGCTGTTTTCTCTCAAGTGAGCGGAGATTTGAGCAACTCTGCCAGGAAGTCACAATTAATAAAGAATTTAGTTATTAAGTTATGTTATTGTTTTTGGAAGCGGATCTATAAAATTCATCCCAAGGTATGATGCCAAACTCATTTAAACTAACTCTAAATCTGGAGGCAGAATTTTTTTTCCAGCAAGGATTGCGACAGAACAAAGCAAAAAAGTTTGAAGCAGCGATCGCCAGCCTCGACAAAGCAATCAGATGTAAGCCAGATTATCCAGAAGCATTATTTCAGAAGGGCTTTGCTCTCGGCTGTTTAGGTCGTCATGAAGATGCGATCGCATGTTTTGACGAGACGCTGAGATTACGCACCAATGATTGTTGGGTTTGGCATAACCGCGCCATTGCTCTAGGAAAGTTAGAACGCCACCTAGAAGCTCTCAACAGCTTTGACCGTGCCATTGAATTTAACCCAAATGCTGCTACTATTTGGCACAATCGTGGTTTGACCTTGTGTGACTTGAGGCAGTATGAACAGGCTGTCAAGAGCTTTGAACGTAGTTTGAACCTACAAGCAGATGCCTATTGGGCATGGAACAACAAAGGCAATGCTTTAAGAGAACTCAAGCGTTACGAAGAAGCTCTTAACAGTTACGATCGCGCCATTGAATTTGATACCGATAACGTTATGGCTTGGCATAACCGAGGTGTGACTTTAAATGAGTGGGGACGCTATCAAAAAGCCATCAACAGCTTCGATCGCGCCTTAGCAATTCAACCCAACCACTACAAAGCGTGGTTAAATCGAGGTATTGCTTGGGAAAAATTAGAACATTACGAAAATGCACTGAGCAGCTACAGTCGAGCTGCAGATTTACAGCCAAACGATCCGACAATTTGGTACAACAAAGCTCGCTGTTTGCTCTTACAGAATAATATCACAGCAGCAATTGAGAACTTGCAACGAGCAATTAACCTCTGTCCAGAAACATACCTGCAAATCATCAAAACTCAGTCAGACTTTGACAAAATCCTCTCTGATAAACGCTTTCAGGCTTTGCTTTCAAATTCACATCTTGCACCACTGAAAGCAGCAGCAGCCCATCATCCTCGTTATCAGGTTGAACCTGACAAGTGAGAACTAGAGCAAGAGACCGTCGCAATCATGAGGAGTAGCTCTTTCCCCAGAGTCTGGCGCAAGCTCTCAGCAGAGCAAAGTCATTAGCTTTATGAGGGTAAAAATGGGCGTGTGGAGTTTCATATGAGTCTTGATTTTGATCGCACAGACGCAGGGTTAGTGATTGATTTTAAATTGAGAAATCCTACTGTCTCTTGTAGAAGCATCGAATTACATTAAATAATCGCGATCGCAGTAAAACGGCAAAATCACCTTTGTAATTAACCCAACTGCATAAAATTAACAGGGAACTATTCTAAGTTGCAGTGAGATCAAAATAGCTAGAACGTCTATTCAGTCTCCAAAAATTGTCTTTATGAACCAAACAAGGGAGATCGGAAAAACAAGGAAGTAATTTATCCTCCTTGTCCTCCTTTCCTAAGGCGTGTTTCCTGTCTTCTGAGAACTCCGCCTAACGCCCCTTTCTACCTTCTGCCTTCTGCCATCTGCCTTCGCATAGCTGCCTTTCTCCGGTCATGAATTTTGATGGGTTGCGAGATCCTTGAATCAGTGTTCTAGCCATTTCTCATCAATTCCCAACTAAGAGAAGAAAATGCGCCAGCTTTCTCTATTTTTTGGAACCTACCTAACTACGGCTTGTTTCCTATTTACACTACCTTCACTAGCAAAAATCCCCTCAGTTCCCGTTCCTTCTGACGCACCACTGGAACTTGATTTATTGACTAATCCTAAAGGCTCTACAATCACAGCTAACACCATTAACCAAGAGCGGCTAACTGTTCCCAGTTTATGGTGGATCAAAGAAACTTCCGAAAATAAACTACTGGATAACTGGATAATTTATCCAGCCACAAACAACGAAACCGCACGAGTAGATGTAGTGGTGAATCAACAAATTTGGAGCTTATTGGATTATCTAGAACGATACGATTTTGTGAACCGTTTGGGTAGTGTTGCCAGAAATTATGGTTACAATGTTAGAGTTTTCAATTATCAACAAGAACGTTTGGCAACCTACACTTGTAATCTAAATATAAATCCAGCTTTATGCAGGATAGAAATAAATTCTCAAGGCAAGTTTGGTTTGGGGCGTTCTTTTTAAAAGAGTTAGTAGTTAGTAATTAGTGGTTAGTAGTTAGCGATTAGTGGTTGTACCAGACCTACTAGTTTGCCAAAGCAACTTTGCGGGGTTTGTAGTTGGCGCTTTCGCGCTGAAGCGCTGACTACAAACAATACTTACCCA
>JANZYY010000634.1 GCA_026419705.1 Fischerella sp. | reverse complement strand
CGGAGATGTGTATAAGAGACAGGTCCCCAGTCCCTTGACATTAACTTCTGTCTTTTCTGTTTCCGGTTCTGGTGTTAATTTTGTCAGGGTACGCTTGGAAAATCCCCAGGTTAAAATCAGAGCGATCGCAGTAATCATCAACCACTGTGGCGGTACTAAATCTTCGTTAACCACTCGTATCAGCAGACGCAACCCCACCAACGCCACGGTTACATAGCCTGCGTCTTCTAGGTTCTCATATTCATCCAACCACCGAATAAACAAACCTGCCATAAAGCGCAGAGTGATGATACCAATAGTAGTGCCAGCAAGTACTAGCCAAGTTTCCCGAGAAACAGCGATCGCTGTGGTAACGCTATCCAAAGAAAAAGCCAAATCTGCCAGGGCAATTACTGGTATTACTTGCCACAATGAACTAAAACGAGGACCGTGGTGATGATGTCCGTTGCTTTCTTTCTCTTCAGAGGTGAAATGTTGGAATACTAGCCACAGGAGGTAAGCTGCACCTAGTAACTCAAATTGCCAGAACTGTTGCACCCAGGTAGCACTAAGTAGTAATGTAATTCTCAGGACATAGGCAACGACTAGACCCAGGTTCAGTGCCTGACGTTCCAGTTTTTTGTCTTCCAATCCTTGGGCGATCGCGGCGAGGGCGATCGCATTGTCAGCAGATAGCACTGCCTCTAGAAATATCAGGATTAGCAGGACTATAGACGCTTCAATGCTGAGATGAAGGTGAAGGTAATCAAAAATTTGGTCTAGCATTCCGAGTTTCTCAAGCAGTGAAAATTAAAAATTACCAGCAAAAGAGTAATTAATATAAAAAGCGCAATAAATTGCTACCTTCATCAAGCTTAACGTGTGGCTGGTGAATTCTGAACAACAGATATAGTTGTGAAATTGCAATTTTCGTGGTGTGAAATCCGATGGACTGCTAGCCATTCACAGTAATATCCACATGTTATTGCGAAAAATG
The DNA here is from genome assembly GCA_026419705.1 of Fischerella sp. Lineage (GTDB taxonomy): Bacteria > Cyanobacteriota > Cyanobacteriia > Cyanobacteriales > Nostocaceae > PCC9605. Next base: position 2,116 of record JANZYY010000634.1, on the reverse strand, counting down.
TGATTTAATATACTATACAACCAGGAGTGAAAGATGAAAAAGTTATTCGCACTTGCCGCACTGTCGGTGTTGGGTATTACTCATGCACCTAGCTTCGCAGGACATAGCTCTCAACAAATTGCTCAAAATATTAACTGTCAAGTACCCCAGACTACACAAGAAATGCTAATTTGCAGCGATCGCGCCTATAAAGCAGCCGATCGGAGACTGAATCAAGTTTATCAAGGGTTGCAGCCAAAATTAAACGCAAATCAAAAAAAAAAGATTGACTAACGCGCAGCTAGCTTGGATAAAGTTTCGAGATACGGCTTGTGCTTTTGAGGGTGGTATTTATGCAGGGGGTTCATTAGAATCACCCACTAGAATTAATTGCTTAGCTCGCATCACTGACCAACGCACAAAAGACTTAAACGCGTTGTTGCAACAGTTGCATCAGCCGTAAAAGATAAAGATATTAACTAGGGCGATTACACACACGTTAGTAGTCATCGATAAGCGCGATTTCTTCAAGACTTTGGTGTAGTGCATTCAACCGAGAAGTGCTATAAAGCCCAGCGATCGCCTCATCTTTTCTTTTGCGATTGCGATCGCTTCTAGAATAGGAACGTTAAAATCAAAAATGAAGACCTTTACGAGTTAACTTTATTCCTACCGATCTACTTATTCCCTGCTCGCTCGGAACGTGAATTTGTTTCGATAGTTACATTCGATCTAGACTTTCGAGTCTGGGTGTGATTCATCGCATCAAAAGTACCTTTAATAGTCCCAGCAATGGGTACAGCAACAAGCGACCCCAAAAATCCAGCAATCTCGAATCCCATCAAAATTGCCACAAAAATCCAAATGGGATTAAGTCCGATAAACTCTCCCAGCAACTTTGGTCCTAAAAGGTTATCTTTAATTTGCTGCATAACGATCGCTGTCACTGCCACTTGAATTGCCAACCACCAATCTTGCAGCAGTAGTAAAACTGTGACGCTACCAATGCCTAAAGTTGCTCCCACAAAGGGAATGAGTTCGGAAACGCCGATAACGATGGCAAATACAAGGGCAAATGGTACTTTCAAAATAAAAAAAATGGGAGTGAGACTCACTACCATGAACATACCCAACAACAGTTGAGTAAGAAAAAAGTTTTGAAAATTCAGCCGCAAGGATTCAGTTAAAGGTATGCGGATGTGAGGCGGTAAGAGATTGACGAGACTATACCAAACGCGATCGCCATACAATAACATATAGAAAGCGAGCACAACCACCAATACTACGTTTAGTAATCCGGATAGCACCGTTCCAGCAAATCCTACAGCACCAGAAGGTAATTGTTGGACTAAAATTTGGATATTGGCATTAATTTGTTGATTAATAACACTGAAATCGAGAGGCAACCGTCGCTTTTTCGCTAATGCTTCTAGTTGCTCCAAATTTGCTTGACTGCTGGTTAACCAATCGGGAATCTTATTTAATAGTTGGTTTGTTTGCTGTATAACCATCGGTACTAACGTCACGCCCAAGACGATCAACAAGGTCAAAGTCAGCAGTAACACAATAATTACTGCTTGGGTGCGAGAAATGCGGGCGCTTTCAAAGAACCTAACTGGGTAATTCAGCAAAAAAGAAAGAATAGCAGCAATGCTGAAAATAGTAATAGGATGCTGAAAATAATGAAATATAACGGACAGCAACCAAACATTGAGCGCGACGATCGGACCGCTCAAGCCATAGATTAATAAATTTTGAACAGAGGTCCAACGCCGCATTTGAGCAAATGTATGTTAAAAACTTCTTGGCAGAGCAAGTAAAAGCTACTTGGCGCTGATTATCATCATAGTTACTTTTTACATATAGATAGATAAGTTTAAGCAATTACCAGGAAGCATGACCAAATGGATAAAACTGTAGCTAACCTTCGCAAAGACTACACCTTACAAGGCTTGAGTGAAGCTGATGCCGATCCCAATCCTTTTATACAATTTCAAAAATGGTTTGACCAGGCACTGGCGGCTCAGTTGCCAGAACCAAACGCCATGACTTTAGCAACTACTACCCCAGATGGAAAACCCTCAGCAAGAATGGTGTTGCTAAAAGACTTTGACGACCGGGGCTTTGTGTTCTTCAC
>JANZYY010000633.1:2705-3119 GCA_026419705.1 Fischerella sp. | reverse complement strand
GCTCAACAGTAAATGTCCTGCTTCGGTCAATTGGGCACGACGTCCTCCACGATCAAATAGAGGAACATCTAATTGCCGTTCTAGGTTTTGTACTTGCAAGCTCACGGCAGGTTGGGAGACGTAGAGGCTATCAGCAGCACGCTTGAAGCTCCCTTCTGCGGCGATCCCTTTGAGAATACGTAACTGATCTAAAGTAAATGGAAGGTCCGACATAAGGCTCAACCCACAAACAAGAAAGGAGCAGCATTGGCAATAAACCAGCGAGTCATAGGGTTCTGGCTATGCGTAATTTATTGCATTTAAAACTCGGAGGCTTTATCCGAAAAAGACAGTAACACAACATCTTGACTAAAGTCCCCCTTTGAATACTTTGTGGTATTGATTGTACTGAATTAAGCTTTCTTTAAATTACTT
>JANZYY010000633.1:0-2695 GCA_026419705.1 Fischerella sp. | reverse complement strand
CTTCACCTATGTATATGATGCTGCCAACTTGGTTGACCCCCAGTCATTTTATAATGTTGGGACTACAATTCGGTTTTGCAATTGCTCACAGTGGTGGAGCAGCGCTGCGACCCTGGGCTGAAAAATATATTGGCTCACGACTTTATCGCGCGATCTTTGCGTTAGTTAGCCTGCCTTTGGCTATGGTATTAGTTATTTACTTTTTTAACCACCGCTACGATGGTTTGCAACTTTGGCAAGTCCAAAGTGTGCCCTGGATAAAATCTTTTGTTTGGGTATTGTCGGCTATATCTTTTTTATTTTTGTATCCTGCTACTTTCAATCTACTAGAAATTGCTGCCATTCAAAAGCCCCAAGTCCATCTCTACGAAACAGGAATCATTCGTATTACCCGTCATCCGCAAATGGTCGGACAGGTCATTTGGTGTATTGCCCACACTCTCTGGCTGGGTACTACATTTACTCTCGTCACTTCTTTAGGATTGATTTTGCACCACTTGTTTGGAGTTTGGCATGGCGATCGCCGTCTTGGTTGGCACTATGGCGAAGCCTTTGCAGCAGTGAAGCAGCGTACGAGTATTATTCCCTTTGTTGCAATTATTGATGGGCGTCAAGCTCTCCAATGGCGCGAATTTCTTCGTCCTGCTTATCTTGGGGTTGCTGTATTTGTGCTGCTGTTATGGTGGTCTCATCCACTATTGTTGGTGGCAACTAGTAAGGTACAATGGTGATCTGGACTAAAACCTCATTCATAAACAGCGTACGTCTAAACTATTAGACGAGCTTTTCGTCTCATCGGTTGCTACTACCAAATCAATGTAGGATGAATTGAAGTAGCTGTTAGTAGTGGAGGTTTGGTTTAGTCAATCTGAGATTTTCTTTTCGTAGTTGCTGGTCAATTGTCATCGTTGGGAGTAAATGGCAGCGAATATCCAATTTCCCTTTCCAGCAGCGGCAAATAGGAGTTAAAAACCCAAAAGTGCCACTGTTAAAGCCGCGTTGTTTTTTGTTAGTGCAAAAAATCAATGATGAAAATTTTGCATAGCTTGTGTTATGCCTGGAAAGTGTCTATCGGCAGTTAGTGGTTTTTACTAACTTCCTGCTGATAGCTATTTTGATATCAAAACCCTATAACTATAGAGGCATCATGGTGTTGTCGGTAAGTGAGCGGACATTTACTCAAGAAGTTTTAGAATCTCCTATTCCTGTTTTAGTAAATTTTGAAGCTCCTTGGTGTGGCTTATGCCGCATCATACATCCTTTGTTGTTACAATTTAAAAATCAATGCGGCGAACAAATTAAATTAGTGGGTGTAAATGCTGATGACAATTTTAAATTGTCTAACAGATATCGACTAAAGTCACTACCAACTTTACTGTTGATTGAAAATGGTGTTGTAAGGCGGCGACTAGAAGGATTTCGCAGTCGCGAAGATTTGTTACAGGCTTTGGAAGAAATTAAACTTAGCTACGGCAAATCTGCCAATGCCTACAATAACTCTAAAACTGTAGATTTGGAGTGCCGTTCAGCATAATAGTCATTGGTCGTTAGTCATTAGTTATTGGTTAGTAGTTAGTGGTTAGTAGTTAGTGTTAATGGTTAGTGATTAACAACCAGCAAATGACGAATGACTAATGACTAAATCTAAAACCATGCTTAATTACCCCACCCAATCAGTATCGGGTGGGGTATTTTATCCTAAAGGGTGTGTGTCACAATTATTAACAGATCCGACAAGTTAGTCAAGATTCTAAAAAAGTAGGCGTCAGTGATGGAAGTAATCTATCAATATGCCTGGCTAATTCCGGTATTACCCCTGATCGGGGCAATGCTGGTAGGGCTAGGATTAATCTCGTTGAATCAGGTGACGAACCGCCTACGACAGCTTAACGCCGCATTTATTATTTCCTTGATGGGAGCGGCGATGGGGCTGTCGTTTGCCATATTCTGGAGCCAACTGCAAGGACATGCCCCTTATACTCGCACCCTAGAATGGGCAGCGGCTGGTACCTTTCACCTGAGCATGGGCTATACTATTGACCATTTGACAGCCTTAATGCTGGTGATTGTAACGACGGTAGCCTTCCTGGTCATGGTTTACACTGATGGCTACATGGCACGCGACCCTGGCTATGTCAGATTCTATGCCTATCTCAGCTTGTTTGGCTCGTCAATGTTGGGTTTGGTAGTCAGCCCCAACTTGGTGCAAATTTATATCTTCTGGGAACTGGTAGGAATGTGTTCTTACTTGCTGGTCGGTTTCTGGTACGATCGCAAGTCAGCAGCAGATGCAGCCCAAAAAGCGTTTGTCACCAACCGCGTCGGCGACTTTGGTTTGCTGTTGGGCATTCTGGGACTTTTTTGGGCAACGGGAAGCTTTGATTTTCAGGTGATGGGCGATCGCCTTGCCGAATTGGTACATACAGGTTCTCTCAGCAATATTCTGGCAGCCCTGTTTGCGATTTTAGTTTTCCTAGGTCCGGTAGCTAAATCCGCCCAATTTCCCCTCCATGTTTGGCTACCAGACGCAATGGAAGGTCCTACACCCATCTCTGCCTTAATCCATGCAGCGACGATGGTAGCAGCAGGTGTTTTCCTGATTGCCAGGATGTACCCGGTGTTTGAGAATGTCCCAGCCGCAATGAACACAATTGCCTACACTGGAGCATTTACAGCTTTTTTGGGTGCAACAATT
>JANZYY010000632.1 GCA_026419705.1 Fischerella sp. | reverse complement strand
TGGCTGGGTTGGTTGGGCTATGACATCGCTTGGGAAATTGAACAGCTACCTTACACAAAATCCGATTCCTTGCCATTTCCAATCGCTTTTTGGTACGAACCAGAGTGTTTTGCAGTTTTGGATCACTGGGAGCAAGTTTTGTGGTTAGCCGCTAGTAGTACGAGTCAGTTAGATGAGTTAGAGAGGAAACTGGAACAGGGAGATGGGGAGAGAATTTCACCCCATCACCCGATCGCAGTTACTCCCCATTTCCAAACTTCTCAAGAAGAATACGAAGCAGCAGTCAACATTGTAAAAAAATACATTCAAGCTGGAGATATCTTTCAGGCCAATCTTTCGCTGCGGTTTGAAGCTCAGACAACCGCTTCTGGTTGGGAAATTTACCGCACTTTGCAGCAGATCAATCCTTCTCCTTTTGCTTGCTATCTCCGAACACCCTGGGGAGAGGTAATTAGCTGTTCGCCAGAAAGATTGGTAAATTCACAAAGATGTAGAGACGGGAAATTTCGCGTCTCTACTAGACCGATCGCTGGGACGCGAGCACGTGCGATCGCACCAGAAAAAGACCAACAACTTGCAGCAGATTTACTTAGCAACACCAAAGAACGTGCTGAACACATCATGCTTGTAGACTTAGAGCGCAACGATCTCGGGCGGGTGTGTGAATGGGGGAGTGTGGAAGTTGATGAATTGCTAACGATCGAGCGATATAGTCATGTTATGCATCTTGTCAGCAATATCAAGGGTATTTTAAGAAGCCATCATAGCACAGTTGATCTAATTCGCACCATGTTTCCCGGCGGTACAATCACAGGTTGCCCAAAAGTTCGTTGTATGGAAATCATTGAGGAACTAGAACCTGTAAGGCGTAGCTTGTTCTACGGTTCCTGCGGCTACTTAGATTGGCAGGGTAATTTAGACTTAAATATCTTAATTCGCACCCTGCTACTAGCTCCCTGTTCAGCAGAAGAGGTGGGGAGGTGGGGAAATTGGGAAATGGGGAGAAGAATTTACCCCATCACCCCATCACTAAATACTGTCTGGGGACAAGTTGGAGCAGGAATCGTAGCAGACAGCGAGCCTGAGCGAGAGTGGCATGAATCTCTGCACAAGGCTCAGGCACAACTAAAAGCACTACTGGGGACTGGCGACTGGGACAAGGGACATCGAAAAAACAACAGGGAAAGGGGAAAAGGCGAAAGCTGAAAGGGAAAACAACAGGGGAAGGGGAAAAGGCGAAAGGTTAATAAATTCTTTTACCCTTTACCCTTTAACCTTTACCCAATGCCCAATTCCCAATACCTGATTCCCGATCCCCAATCCCCAATCACCAGTACCCACTCAATTATTCCAACCTAGCAAACCTTGACTGTTAGCTCTTGATTATTAAGTATTAAGTATTAACTATGGAATTATGACGTAATCACAAAATCTAATGATGCGACTAGGAATTGAAATCGGATCTATCTTGAGAATAGGGAACTCAGCTTTTCCTTTGAGGATAACTGGTAATGGGGAATAGGCAAAGAGGAACCCGAAGGGTAACTGGAAAAATAAAAACAAGTTCTTCCCAATTACCCATTACTTTTAATTACTTATTACCCATTACCGGCTAAAGTGCCATCTCCAGCACGTCCCTTGGTAAGTTGTTTGTGGATTTATACAACAAACAGCAGTAATTATGGCAGCATGGGTAGAGGGGAAACAAGGAGACAATGAAATCAACAAGCAGGGAGAACGAACAAACTCTCTTTCTGTGTCTCCAACTCTTAATGTCCCCTGTTGTTACCTCAAATGGCAGTTGTAATTTATTAGTTAGGACGGCAATTTGCCTTAGAGGATGGTTGGAAGATCCTGACTGATACAACCAACAGTTGCAGATCCCCTATTATCCCCCAATACATACGGGGAACCTTAAGACAATTTTCCCCCTTGGGAAGGGGGGCTAGGGCGGAACGAGCAGAATATTAATACTTCTCAAACATCTTCTGAACTGCTGCCATTTTCGCTGTCTGTTGCCAATGACATCAACATCTTTACCACCAGGGCTATTGTGCCAAAAGTTGGCTGATTTCGCATTTAGAGTCAATCTTCCATTTCAATGGAAGTATCATCCTCAACAAGGTTGGCATTCAACTGCGAAAACATACTATCTATTTCTACCTTCAAGTATTAAATGAATCCAGAAAGCTCAGAAACTTACATAAATCATCCAACTTGGGGTTTGCTCTATCGGATCTGTATGGTGGATGAAAACCAAGAATTGTTTACTACACTGTATGCTCAACGTCTATTTTTTTTGGTAACTACTGATGCTAAAGGTCTGAAATTTCAGCCTATAGGACGTACTGAAGCGAGAATGCTACTAGAAAATCGCTTGCGTAATCTGCGTCGCAGCGGACAAACTCAAGATTACGATCAATTGCAGAGTATTTTCCAACGCACATTCCAATGAGCAGTTCGATTAGCGAACGTATTGCCACCGTGCGCGCACACCTACCAGCTTCAGTTCGGTTGATAGCCGTTACCAAGCAAGTACCGACTGACGTAATTCGCGCTGCCTATGCTGCGGGAATTCGGGATTTTGGTGAAAATCGCATTCAAGAAGCGATTGGCAAACAAGCACAGTTACAAGACTTATCAGATATCACTTGGCACTTTATTGGACATTTGCAGAGCAATAAAGCCAAGAAGGCCTTAGAAAACTTTCAGTGGATTCACTCAATAGATAATTTGAAACTTGCACAACGCTTGGATCAATTAGCACAACAATTAGGAGTAAGTCCTTATGTGTGCTTGCAAGTAAAAATTCTCCCCGATCCCAGTAAATCCGGCTGGAGCGTACCCCAACTTTTAGCTGACTTACCAGCACTGAATCAATGCAAAAATTTACAAATTCAGGGTTTGATGACAATTCCACCCCTAGGGTTGAATGAAGCGGAAATCCTTGATGTATTTATGCGTACGCGCGAACTAGCACAAGAAATCCGCGAACAAAACTGGTCTCACATTCAAATGCAGCATTTATCGATGGGAATGTCTAGCGATTATCAACTGGCAGTACAAGCAGGTGCAACCATGGTGCGCTTGGGAACTATTTTGTTTGGAGAGCGTACTCCGTAAGCGATCGCGCATTGAGAGC
>JANZYY010000063.1 GCA_026419705.1 Fischerella sp. | reverse complement strand
GAGTAAAGCAGGACATTACTGCTGTTATCCCAAGCATCAGCAGTCGGGTCTAGGTCATACACATCCTCGTCTGTAGCATAGCTCAATTCCGGCTTTTCAGATTGTTCGAGAATTTTATTTAAAAATGGCTTTTCAGCCATGGGAGATATAGGAGATGCAATCGGAAATTGTGTGTAGCCATACTGAATCGCCCACTCGTCATAGGGCCCTACCATGTTAGGAAAATAATCTCCCTGCTTGGTGCCTTGAGGTGCAATATTTGGTGGAATGTAATCCATTACAGACGAAACCAGACCTGTTTTATTGGTGACTTGGGTATTATGCATTTGCTCTGGTGACAGAAGAGTACTACCACGGAAGTTGTGTCGTAACCCCAGGGTGTGTCCGACTTCGTGAGCAATAATTAGCCTTAGATATTGATGGATGTAGCGTTTCACTTGGTCACTACTAGGAGGTATTTGTTGCAGCAGTGACATAGCCAAGGAACCAAAGGCAAATTGGTTAGCAGCTTGCATGCCATAACAAAGATCGTACTCTCCTGCCAGTTTGGATAAAAGTCTGGTAAATGGCTTTTGTAATTGCTGCTTCTGGGTAGTAACATCATTGCCTTTCGCTTCTAAACCATTGGTGCAAAGCAGGCGATTTTGCATCAACGCGGTTAAGGAAGTCCGAGTTTTTAGTTCTTCGTTGGGCTGGACTATCTGGCGATATTCACTCTTGAGGGCGCGGATAAAATTTGCATCCACTAAAATGCTGGCGTTCAAAATTTGTCCCGTCAATGGATTGACGCGGGAAGGTCCCATTGCAAAATATCCATCTATTGTATTGATCCAACGAATTGTGTTGAAGCGAATATCCGCAGGATCCCATTTTGCATCATTCGGCATCTGGTGCACCTGGATCGCATCTTTAAAACCAGCTACCTCAAAGGCTTTGTTCCACATTAATACGCCTTCTTTAATGGCATCGCGGTACTCTAGGGGAACAGCATTGTCAATCCAAAAAACTATTGGTTGTTTGGGTGGAGAAATTGGGGCGTTGGGGTCTTGTTTTTCTAAATGCCAGCGGTTGATGTAACGGACAAACGGATCTCTACGTTCGTCGTTGGATACATCTTGGTAAGCGGTGATGAAATAACCGACGCGATCGTCAGCTAACCTGGGCTGATAATTATTATTGGGGAGTTGAGAAAGACTGTAGTGAACGCGCAGGGTAAAGCCACGACTGTCAGGTAGGGCTGTGAAACCCGGCATTTCTTCATCATCTTCGTCACTACTGTTCCCAGAGAAATTCATTACAGACTCAATCTCGACATTTTCTGGGAAAGCTTTGGCATTACCAAAATACGATTCATCTGCACTTCCTGGCAGTCCCAAATTCGAAGATAATCCTGCTATGTCCGTCAGTAGCAAATCACTCAAGTCGATCAAAATGGATTTGCGTTGTGGATGAATACTTTTAATGTCAATGCTGTAAAGAACTGAGTCACTAAATGACCTAGCCAGCGATCGCGCCTGTGGATCTCCTTCACGAGTACGGAAATTGACATTGCGGACAACAAAGTTTAATTTATTATCCACCCGCTGAAAATAAAACAAGAAATCCTGCAAAGGCAGACCGCTGTAGATTCCAGCTTCACCAATGCCCGATTCTAATGTCGCTGTCGCTAAGAAATTTTGATTGAGCTGCTCCGGCTTAATCTCCAGATATAGTTTATTATCTTTATTACTGCGATATAGAGTAAACAGTCCTTGCTGTTTTTTAGTATTTTTTACTACTTCATCAAACGCTTTCAGCTCATCTTCATCTTTTTTTGACGGTTTTGAACTAGAACTAGGCTTGTCGTCTTCGTCTTCTGGCTTCTGTTTATCCGGTCTGTCTGGATTTTTACCAACTAACAAAAATGGTTGCTGCCCTGCTTTTTTAGTATCCTGCACCCAAATAAAAGACTGGCGCTGTGGCTTTTGGTTTTTATCAATTGTCCAAACTTTAGACAAGGGTAGGGGAGGAGCGTTTACTCCTGTTTGTGCCTCCCCACGTCCCCACGTCTGTGTACCTTTTTGTCCTGCTTCCACAGCCAGTGACTTAGCGCTAGCAGTAACTATGCCAAAAAGCAAACCATGTAAAGCAACAACACAACAAGTAAGTCTCTTCATCCGAACTGTCCCTGGCTTCGTTCTCTATCTAGGTTCTCATACCTGTAAACTAATACTGCTTCCTCCACTTCTCACCCTACTATTGGCAGATGACAATCTATATAGCTGTCTGATATCTAGCAATTAACTTTTCTGTCGTTGTTGCAAAGTTTTACTGTAGTATTTTTGCTAACAATTGCATTTGTAGCAGACAGTAGGTGTTATTTTGACATCCGACTGGATAAAGTTGCTGGCAAGATAGTATAACAATTCAATCAGACTGCTGGGAGTTACTGACAAACAAAAAACGTTTTAGCTAGACATTTTAGGCAAAATAAAAGGAAATGTCGATGAAAACACGAAAGAGAAAAAGGTAACAAATAGCACTAATACTTTTGATGCTTGACAGCCATCTTGGCAAAGAAAAGTCATCGGGTTAGTTCTAGGTCGTCAGCGCCTGTAGCAGTATTAATGGATACAAGTATGGCACGGTTATCTGAAGTATGGAAGCGTTTGATAACTTATGTCAGGAGATCGCAAGCAGAACAGATGTCAGGTCAAGCATATCTGGAATCGGAATTAGATTTTACCTTATTAAAAATTAACAAGACTCAAACTAATTCCAGAGAACTGCTGTTGCCTGAAAAATTGCAAGAAAACTTGGAAGAATGGACAAAAAGATTTGCTGGTGGGGATTTTAGAATGAGCGATCGCCAGCTGAATGAGAAGATTTACGATTTATTTGGCAATGGAGTACTCAAAGGAGAAATTGTAGAAACTCTCATCCAGAAACCGATCGCCAGTAGTAATTTCTGCCCGGTGGCACTATTCCAGCGTCTAGAACAATTTTATCAGCGCTGGTGTCAAGGGCAATTTATAGACGCAGCACCTGATGATAATCTGCCACAGAACAAGATGTTGCAGTTGCAAGCGCAAAATATGGCAATTGGACTGCGGCAAGTAGACATCAACACGGGGCTGAACGTGCTGATTTTGTTGTTAGAGTTACACCGCTACGCTCAACAGCGAGATGACTTGAAGGCAAAAATAATTTTCTACCCCTCTGGTCAACGCGATACAGACAACTTCTTCACATCACAGCTGCTGCGTGTGATTAACTACAGCGATGCCATAGAAATCGGCAATTTTAGCAATACTGTCGGGGAATTCCTCAAAGGCAGCAACTTAAGCGGTGCTTATCTCGGCAATGCCAACCTCACTGGTGTTAACTTCAGCAACGCCAACCTCAGCGGTGCTTATTTTGGTGATGCTAACCTCACTGGTGCTAACTTCAGCGGTGCTAATCTCAGTGCAGCTAACCTTGGTGATGCCAATCTCAGCGGTGCTAACCTCACTGGTGCTAACCTCAGATGTACCGATCTTTCTAGCGCCAACCTCAGTGGTACTAATTTCACTGATGCCGATCTTAATCGTGCCGAGCTTTCCAGTGCTGACTTTAGCAGTGCTAACCTTGACGGTGCTGACCTCAGCGGTGCTAACCTCACCAACGCTAACCTCCGGGATGCCAAACTCAGCAGCAGCCATCTCGATCGCGCCATTCTCTTTAGTGCTAACCTCAGTGACGCCAACCTCAACGGTGCTAACCTCAGCCATGCGGATCTTTGTCGCGCCGACCTCAGCGGCGCTGACCTCAATCATGCCACTCTCAAAGGAACTAATCTTAGCGACACCATCCTCTTTGGTGCCAATCTCCAGCATGCGGTCCTCATTGCTGCCGATCTCAGCTACGCTAAATTCAATGGCGCCAAACTCCATGGTGCTAACCTCAAAAGTGCGATTCTCCTTGGTGCTGACCTCAGTGGTGTAGATCTGAGTGAAGTCATTCTCAACGAAGCCGATCTCAGTGGTGTCATTCTCAATGAAGCTGACCTAAGTGGTGCGGATATTAGCGATGCTATCCTTTTCGGAACTGACCTTAGCTATGCCAATCTCAGCAGTGCTAACCTCAGTGGCAGTAACCTCAGCGGTGCTATCCTCTACGGCGCCGATCTCAGTCACACAAATCTTAGTCACGCCATTTTAGGTGGTGCTGACCTTAGCGACGCTAACTTAGAAAAAATGACTTGGAATGAAAATTTGGAGTGGAACAATGTGCGTGGCTTAGATAAAGCGGTGAATGTGCCAGAGGCGTTAAAGCAGCAGTTGGGGTTGAGGTGAAAACGCACCAGGAATGCGGAGGTAAGCGCACCAGGTAGCAGAGTCTTGGTGCAAAAGTTTTGCTGTGTTGTCACGACAAGACTTAGTATTGTAACGACAGCTGGCTGCGGAATCACTGCGGCTCAATTTTGTTAAATACTCAATACAGGAAAGTGCTCGATCGCGTCTTGGCTGTGGAGCGATCGCTTTATTTGCAGACAGTAAAGAAGCAATACTTAGTGACAAGTAGCCGTTCGCAAGCTGAAGGTTTAAAGGCATCAAGTGCAAAAGCATCGGTAAAACGAGATGTAGTATCAGCACACCCACATTTACATATTTTGGCTATAGTTCCACCTTCCTATTTCAGTCATGGCTATCTCTCTCATGCCAAACAGATTGATTGTCAGCCTATTGTTTATGTAAGTGCGATCGCCAAACATGCGGGAATTCGACTCGTCATCAAGAAAGAATGTAGATGCTTGTCTTAGAAGATACTGTGTATGAGCAGCATGCCAATGATGTGGGTGCTGAGTTGCAAGCCTTTGGTACTCAGTTATAAGGTGCAATAAAGTAAATCACTTTTCCAGTGAAATAAGGCTTTTCACGATGAATTCTGACAGACTTATACCAATGAAGAAATTGAAGAAAGAATAAAAATTCTTCCTATAGCAAAACCTGGAATTTTATGAAGGTTAATCAAAAATTTTGGCATACTTATTCACTCCTGGATAATTTATCACCCAACCAACAATCCGAAGGATAAAGAAAAAATAGTCACCTGGCGGCGAGGAAAAAGACTCATTTTCAATTCCTTCATTTTATTTAGGCGTTAGCCTATAATCCCAGCTACTCGGCGAATAAATGACTGGGATAAGACCTTCACTTAATTTTCTTGATGGGATCAGCCCATAAAAACTAATCAAAAATCAAAAAAGGTGGCTTTTTCAACCACCTTAACAACAAACATTTAATTCAAAAAATCTTAATTAAGTCCCAGCCAGAACAAAATCCACATCACTTGTTCCGCCTGTTTCTGACTGACCAGAACGAAATTGCCGACCATTAATTTCTACAGCAAATGGTGTAGTCTCTAAGTTGAGATTGTAATCAGTTTTCTGATTTGTATATCCAACACTGGCAATCATTTTCCGACCTGCATCGGTGTAGATAAAAGCTAACATTTGATTTTTTTGTTGCTTATTGTCATATGCCCAAATCACCATATATTGATTACCTTGATAATCAAAGATCTTCGGCGGACGGTTGGGAACATAACGACCAGCTTCACCAAAGCTTTTATCTAGAAAACCTTGCACGGAGTTAGTTTCTACGGTTGCATAAGCAACTTCTTGTGGAGATGTAGCGACAGCGTCGCCTTGACTTTCATCAACAACTTCTTCTTTACCACGGTTGCGGAAATAATCTACTGCGGCTTTAGTCCCAATCGCACCAACGGCTGCAACTCCAGCACCGATGAGTATATTGCGAAGTTTGTTATTATTCATCATTGATTTTGATGATTAAAAAACATCGAGGTTAATAGTAACATTCCTCGTGCTGTTTTCTGAACGCTACCCAGACCGCGTAAAGTACTAAAGCTTGAGATGTTTTTATATTGCTTGTCGCTACTAAGCACGATTTGGATATCAGGTTTGTTGAGTATATGCGTAACCGGATTCTATGAATCGGAAATATTCCCTCTTGGGTTTAGTTATATTATATACCAAAGTAATTACCTATGCCAGAATTTTGAGGGGATACCTTCGAAACTAGATTGGGTTACCTGCATTTGAGGGGACTGGAGGGAATTGAGGATCTGTCGCAAGCATTCATCCAATCGGTATCAATTTGCTTTTTCTATTTTTACAACTGTGTAGAATATGACTGTAATTTGAGCCTGTAAATTTGATTACAGGTTGATTACAGGCTCTTTTCAAAAAAAATTCCAGCGAAAATTAAATCAGGCAATCACAGCTGTCGCCTTTAGTTCAAAAATTTTCTCGATCACATCTTCTACCACCTTATCCGGTGTGGAAGCACCAGAAGTTACTCCGACGAGTATTTTTCCATCTGGTAACCAATTTTCCATAATTTCTAAGTCACCACTCTTCAACAATCGATGTTCAATACGGTTCCCCGGTAGAATTCTATCAACGCCATCAATATGATAAGAAGGAATTCCGCGCTCAACAGCAATTTGTTGTAATTGTGTAGTATTTGATGAATTGAACCCACCAATTACTATGATCAGATCTAGCTGCTGTTCGACTAACCCTAACATAGCGTCTTGTCGTTCTTGGGTAGCGTCACAGATGGTGTTGAAGCTTTGAAAATGGTCATTTAAATTTTCTGGCCCATACTTTTGCATCATGGTGCGCTCAAACAACTTACCAATCTGCTCGGTTTCGCTTTTGAGCATGGTGGTTTGGTTAGCAATACCAATCATTGCTAGATCGCGATCTGGATCAAAACCTGCTGAGCAAGCTTTACTAAATTTATTGAGAAATTCTTCTCGATTTCCACCATTCAAAATATAATTAGCAACGTATTCTGCTTCTTTTAAATTCAGAACAATAAGATATTTACCAGCAAAAGAACTAGTTGCAATTGTTTCCTCGTGTTTGTACTTACCGTGAATAATTGATGTATATTCACGCTTTTTATGTTTTTCAACTGTATTCCAAACTTTTGATACCCAAGGGCAAGTAGTATCAACGATTTTGCAGCCTTTTTCATTCAGTATCTGCATTTCTTGAACGCTAGCACCAAAAGCAGGTAGTACCACTACATCACCAGATTCGACTACGGAAAAGTCTTTTTTACCGCCTACAACAGGGATGAATCTTATTTTCATTTCCAGCATCCGCTGGTTAACAGAAGGATTGTGAATAATTTCATTAGTAATCCAGATGCGTTCTCGAGGAAAATGTGTACGGGTTTCATACGCCATCGCCACAGCACGTTCTACACCCCAACAAAAACCGAAAGCTTGTGCTAGCTTGATTGTTACGTCTCCACGCGTGAGGGTGTAATTATTATCCCGTATTTGCCGAATCAATTGGCTTTGATACTCAGACTGCAACTGGGTGGCGACTTCTTCTTGATGACCAAACCCCTTGCGATGGTAGTTTTCTGAATGCTGAAGTGAACGTTTGAAAGCTTTGGTATCCATTGTTTTTTTCAACTAAAAATCACTATTTCACATTTTCTCGCCTTAAGTCATTAATGGGGTGGAGAGAACTGGAGGTGGTGAGGTGGGGACAGTTTAACTGTAAGTTCTCGCCATTCCCCCATCACCCCACTACCCCATCTGTTTACTTTAACGCTTAGCTTCTAATTCCATACGACTGTACAACTTTAGGGCGGAACTCCAGACTAAATAACCTTGAGGATTCAAGTGTAAGCCGTCTGTACTCAGTTCAGAGCGCAAGTTACCTTGGTTGTTGACAAACAGGGGATATAAGTCTAAATATTTGCCGCCTTCTGTGATTGTGATATGTTGCAATTGCTGGTTCAACTTGCGAATGCGCTGATTGGGGATAGCCAATAGTTTTTCTCGTCCTTCCCAAGTTGCTTGTTCTCCTCCGTGTGGCAAAATAGACTGCATAACTATTTGTGTCTGGGGATGCACCCTGCGTAGGTAACGCATAATTTGTCGTTGATTGTTTAAAATTATCTCATTGCTATTACCCTGTATTAAATCGTTAATACCGATCATGACAAAAATAGTTTCGGGTTGAGTGCGATCGAATAGCTCTAATCTTTTCAATAGTCCAGCGGTGTTTTCTCCAGAAATTGCCTGGTTTAACCATTTTCTGTTTTCGGGTAATAATTCTGGGGGAAACCACAGACTCAAAGAATCTCCAGCCAGTATCGTTAAACGTGGTGGACGTTTCTGTGCTGCGACTGTGGCTTCTTTTTTAAGAATGTCTATCCATTGTTGATAATTGAGTTTTCGCCGAAGCCCCAACTCTGGCGCAGGTTGGCGTGGAGTATCCGCCTTGAATTGAATCGGCGATATGGCTCCAAAAAAAGCGGCTACTCCCTGCTGTCGCCAAATTAGCAGGATCGCAGCCAACAACAGTACGCCGTTAGTTACTAGCGATAAAATCGCCCAGGTAGGAAAATTTTTTGCAGGAGTGGACACGAGCTGCTAAGTTTTCCAAAATATTTGTACCAGATTTTATACTGTTAGCGCTCGTAAATCCTATTATTTGCTACCAAGAGTAAGGCGATCGCTCCATATCTTGCACCACTGAGAGATTTTGCCAGTTATTCTCATTTTTCAGCTTTTAGAGTTTGCACATCTCACTTAAAACCAAGCTTGCTCAAACCTCAGCTACTTATTTTCTCTCTAATAATAAAAAAAATTAAATCATATTTTTTATCAAAAAAAGTGATATATTAGACACAGAATTATTGAATTTCGCAACCTTCTGGAGTAGTTCTGTGTAACCTACTCCAGATTTCTAAATTATTACTTTAGGCTGTTTGGAAAGAAGTTGTGAGTGCAACTTAAAGCAGACTAAAAAAAAGGCTATTTGCCTGGAAACACTTGTCATGACCGAGTTTGGGATGAGTACAAAAAGACTTGTACCCTTCTCCATAAATACTTGTGCTTCCACCCTAAAATACTAGTACCCCTACCCAAAAAATTTTTTAATTCTTGATAAAGCTCTGTGAGTCTGGGTTTGAGATTTTGAGTACAAATTTAATAAATTTAATAAATCTTATCCGAATACCATTGTCAGCCTTCCTTTCTCTCGGCTGATATAAAACATATATCGCCAATCACTTGACGCACCAATCCAGGAGCGATCGGTGAGTGGAGGGATGAGATAGCACCATGCCCCTGTGAACGAAGTCGCGGCTGTAAGCGCTGTCTTCCACCCACATCTTGTGCATGACACACACCAGCCCATGAAAACTTGGGTTAGTAACCTATCCCGAACCCTGGTGGGCAAGCGCTAAAACACAGACGCGACTTCCATTCCTGGCTTTAACGATACCTAGTTGCGGTGTTTTGGAGAAAGCTGATGCGGTGAACTGTTTTGATATTTTCCCCGTGTCCGTTGATCCCCGCATCTCGGTGTCGGGACAATTCCATCTCCCACAGTGGCTGAGTCCATCGACTTTTGCGAAATTCAATGACTCTACCGTCTACAGGACTTGTGACCTCCCCGATTACAGAACCTACCATCCCAGCAAAATCTGGTGGTTGTAGCGGATGCAGCAGTGCTACCGTAGAAATGGATGAAAAACTTCAACAACGCATTGCCAAGCATCCCTGCTACAGCGAGGAAGCTCACCATCATTACGCTAGGATGCATGTTGCAGTTGCTCCTGCTTGCAATATCCAATGCAACTACTGCAATCGCAAATACGATTGTGCTAACGAAAGTCGTCCGGGAGTAGTTAGTGAATTGCTCACACCAGAAGAAGCAGCACACAAAGTTTTGGTAATTGCAGGCAAAATTCCTCAAATGACTGTTTTAGGAATTGCAGGCCCCGGCGATCCTTTAGCAAATCCAGATAAGACTTTCCGTACGTTTGAGTTGATAGCACAGAAAGCACCCGATATCAAACTTTGTTTATCAACCAATGGTTTAATGCTTTCCGAATATATCGATCGCATTAAACAGCTAAATATAGATCACGTTACGATCACCATTAACATGGTAGATCCAGAAATTGGAGCCAAGATTTATCCTTGGGTTCACTACAAGCGCAAGCGTTACAGAGGTATCGAAGGGGTGAAAATTCTGCATGAAAAGCAGATGGAAGGATTGCAAGCCCTCAAGGAAGCCGATATTCTCTGCAAAGTCAACTCCGTGATGATTCCGGGAATTAATGATGAACACTTGGTAGAGGTGAACAACGTCATTCGCTCTCAAGGTGCATTTCTTCACAACATTATGCCGCTGATTTCCGCACCAGAACACGGTACCTACTTCGGTTTAACTGGACAACGCGGACCCACTCCCAGGGAACTGAAGGAACTGCAAGACAAATGCGCTGGTAATATGAAAATGATGCGTCACTGTCGCCAGTGTCGTGCCGATGCAGTCGGATTATTGGGAGAAGACCGCAGTCAAGAATTTACTAAAGATAAATTCTTGGCTATGGTTCCAGAATACAATCTTGCCAAACGCCAAGAAGTTCATGCAGGTATTGAAAAGTTTAGAGAAGAACTTAAAGCAGCTAAGAAAGCTGTACAGATGCAGCATGGCCCGTCTGTACAAAACCGCCCAAAAATTTTAGTTGCGGTCGCGACCAAAGGTGGCGGTTTAGTTAACCAGCACTTCGGTCATGCGAAGGAATTCCAGGTTTACGAAATTGATGGCAAACAAGTGCGTTTTATTGGTCATCGCAAAGTAGGACACTACTGTCAGGGCGGTTACGGTGAAACAGCGACTCTCGAAAACATCATCGAAGCGATCGCTGATTGCAAAGCGGTGTTTGTTGCCAAGATTGGTGATTGTCCCAAAGAAAAATTACACGCTGCTGGTATACAAACCATTGAAACTTACGACATGATTGAAAAGGTTGTTTTAGAGTATTACCAGCAACACTGGCAGGAAAAGGTTGGTAGTTAGTAGTTGGTAATTGATTTTTTACCAATATCCACCAACCACAAGTCGTTAGTTGTTAGATCTTGGTTGATTGTTGGTAGTTGTTAGTTGTTTGGTAATTGTTCCAACCAACCACCAACCACCAACAAATCTATTCTCCAACACTCATTACCTATCAGTGGGCTGTGAACAGTTCTCTTTTTCAAGTGCATGCCCACTAAAAAGTTCATAAAAATTAATAGAATCGAAGGATGCAGAAGCCAGGAGGTAGCGGTTGCCGAAGGTTTCGTTCAGATGGGGATTCAAACCCCACCTGAACAAGAGCCACCAAATTTCCAATTTGGTGGGGGTCACCGAACTCTTGGCTTGCTTTGGTCGGCCGTAAGGTTAAGGCATTTTGGGAAGGAATAAATCCCTTCTCTTACCTTGGGCAAAGCGAGCAGGCGAACGCATCAATTTGCCAAAATCCTACTTGCTAATGCATTTTTATACATGCTATTTGAGTTAATCAGTGGATTCCGGAATTGTCGTGAAAAGGGCTATCCTGGTTCGGAGCATTTTTCGCTGTAGCTGCTGTCAGCAAAAGCTTAGTATGACATTTTCGTAACAGATCAATTGTTTGGTACCCTCCTGCTCCCAACACCATGAATAATACGAAACATTGGCAACTCGCATCAATTAAATGATATTTAATTGCATTAACTGCATTTTTAGTGTAAGCTCTATTTTAAATTTATTGAATAATATTCTCAACAAACTTGGTGGAAAATGACAACCTCTACAAGTCCGCTGTCGGTGGAGCAAAACCTTGCCAACTCACCTTGGTGGGCTGGTAACGCAAGGCTCGCTAACTTATCAGGAAAATTACTGGGCGCTCATGTTGCCCATGCTGGTCTGATCGTATTTTGGGCAGGAGTCATGACTTTATTTGAGCTAGCCCATTTTAATTCAGCAGAACCGATGTACGAGCAAGGCTTGATTTTGCTACCTCACCTAGCTGCTCAAGGTTGGGGTGTAGGCGCAGAAGGTGTAGTTGTGGATACTTATCCCTACTTCGTAATAGGAGTTTTGCATCTGATTTCCTCAGCCTTTCTAGGTTTTGGAGGGATTTTTCACTCCCTGCGTGGTCCAGAAACCTTAGAGGATAGGTTTTCTAAATATTCTTTCTTTGGTTACGATTGGAAAGATACCAACAAAATGACCACAATCCTTGGTATTCACCTAGTTTTATTAGGTTGTGGTGCATTCTTGTTAGTCGCCAAAGCAATGTACTTTGGTGGTTTATACGACCCAAACATTGAGAATCTCAGGGTAATTACAAATCCCACACTAGATCCAACAGTTATCTTTGGCTATCTGTTTGGCGCAATTGGTAAATACTGGATTGCTGGGGTTGACAACCTTGAGGATGTAGTTGGCGGTCATATTTGGATTGGTGGAATGTTGGTTGGAGGTGGACTTTTCCACATTTTTACCAAGCCGATGAAGTGGACGTATCCGCTATTTGTTTGGTCTGGAGAAGCTTATCTCTCATACAGTCTGGGTGCTTTGGCGCTGATGGGGTTTATCGCCACTCTCTTTGTATCGGTAAACACGACTGTTTATCCCGAAGTTTTTTACGGTCCGGCGCTGGTGATTAAACAGAATATCCTACCCTACTTTTCATCAGTCGACCCCGATCTTGTAACTTCCCGGACTTGGCTAGCCAATACTCACTTTTGGTTAGCTTTCTTCTTTCTCCAAGGTCATATCTGGCACGCCTTACGAGCACGTGGGTTCGATTTTCGCAAAGGAAGGGTGAGTCAGGAGGCGGTAATTCCCCAACCTAGTAGCTGAACTAGAGTTAATGCTAATAATTCCTAAAATCATCCAATTCGCAAATCGAAAAAATTGCAAATAATTCTCAAGGAGTTCCAGAAATGACAGCAGTAATTACAGATAGTCCATACAAGGAGCAAATACCTGATGTTGGCTGGTGGGCTGGTAACTTTCGTCTGACTAATCTATCAGGGAAATTACTAGGCGCTCATATTGCCCATGCTGCATTAATGTTGTTGTGGGCTGGGGGAATGACACTGTTTGAGGTATCACGCTTCAATCCGAATCTGCCCATGTACGAGCAAGGGTTAATCCTACTACCTCATCTAGCGACTTTGGGTTTTGGTGTCGGTGCTGGTGGGCAAGTTATGAGCACCTATCCCTACTTTGTCATCAGCGTCTTACATCTGATACCCTCTGTTATTCTGGCAGCCGGCGGTATTTACCACTCCCTACTAGGACCAGAAGTGTTAGAAGACAATCCTACTTGGACTGGCTTTTTTGGCTATGACTGGAAAGACAAAGACAAGATGACGACAATCTTGGGCATTCACCTGATGATTTTAGGTTTGGGTGCTTGGCTTCTGGTCGCGAAGGCAATGTTTTGGGGTGGATTATTTGATCCTGGGGTAGCTGGCGGTGGAGATGTAAGAGCGATCAATCATCCAACGCTCAATCCATTCCGCATCTTTGGCTATCTGTTTGGAGTTTGGGGTCCACAGGGAATGGCAGCCGTTGATAACTTGGAAGATGTTGTTGGCGGTCATATCTGGATCGGTTTAATGTTAATTGGCGGTGGCATTTTCCATATCTTGACCAAGCCATTTGCCTGGGCGCGACAAGTTTTAATTTACTCAGGAGAAGCATATCTTTCCTATAGCATTGGTGCTGTTGCATACATGGGCTTTTTGGCAGCATACTTTGCCTCAGTCAATAATACAGTTTATCCGCAAGTATTCTACGGCCCGGTTAACGCTATAGAAACGAATGCTGGTGTAGTTTCCGCTCGTGGTTGGTTGGTAACTTTTCATTTTGTCTTGGCGGTCATATTCCTATTAGGTCACATCTGGCATGCACTGCGCGCCCGTGCAATTGCAGCCGGATTTGATTTTCAAAATGGGGACATGGTTCAACCGCCGCAGGTAAACCCCCAAACAGCCAATCAAGCTACTGCGATCGACTCTTCCGATTTGACACTGAAATTTCTCAAGTACTTACCAATTTACCGCCCTGGTGTATCTCCTCTCGGACGGGGGTTGGAAATTGGCATGGCTCATGGTTACTGGTTAGTTGGACCCTTTGCCACGTTAGGTTCACTCTTTTCACTACAAAATTCCGATCTGGGTAACTTGGTTGGTTTACTAGCTGCAGGCAGTTTGATAGCGATCCTGACGATTGGTTTTTCGATTTACGGCACTACCAGCTTTGAAAAACAACCCGAAACCGTACCACCAGCAACAGTTGCAACAGTTCCCGGCGTGCCACAGACTATCAATACTACCGAAGGATGGAGTCAATTTACTGAGGGGTTTCTGATTGGTGGAATTGGTGGAGCAATCCTTGCTTATCTGCTGCTGAATAGTGTTGCGGTGTTTGCTGCGTTCGTATAGAGCATCCGACGCACCAGCCTTCCTTCTGGGAAGGCTGAAGGGTTGCCAAACAGCAACTTTGCGAGGGTGGTTTTTAAAAGGGAAAAGGAAAATCTTAACGGAGAAGGGCATACATAGGATTTGGTAGCAAAACCCGATCGCGGAAAAAGTAGACGCGGTGAATACTATGGTGAATACTATTAG
>JANZYY010000631.1 GCA_026419705.1 Fischerella sp. | reverse complement strand
AGGCTGTGGTTCAGGTGTAGGTTCAGGTGTAGGTGTTGCTGTGGGGGTGGGTTCTATTTTAAGAACAGGTTGTTTTTCTTCCTCAGGCTGTGTTTCTGCTGGTGTAGGTTCAGGTGTAGGTGTTGGTGTAGGAGTGGGTGTTGGTTCAGCAGTTGGTATTTTCGCTGTGTAACTGGGATCTACGATTGAGCGAACTCGATCTGCCGACAGTTCTCCTCTAACGATTTTAGAAAGGGTGTCTTTACCCTTGGGTTCGTAGGTTATCAGCCGAACCGTACTGTTAAATTTATTCTTGACAGGATTGCCTTGGTTGTCGAGAAATTCCAGTTTCACCCAATTTTTACCTGGCTTAAAGCCTTTGAGATAAACTGCTTGCCAGCGATCGATAACGAAGCTTTCACCGTTAATTGTGCAGCGAATTCGCCAATCCGCAAATTGGTTTTCGGGGTTATCTTTAGCTACCAAGTGTAGTGGGGCGTTAGTTAGGTAAAAGTCTAGCAGAATCGGTTCTGCCCCATAGTTGCCTTGGGGACTGCTGTAGGTTAGCAAGGGTAAGGCTGGATCGGGGTTGTTGTCATCACTTTTAGTAAAAATGTGAAATGTCGTTTGAGCATAAGCACCTTCATTTTTAAAACTTTCGTACCAAGGACGAGAAGCAAATACACGTAGGGTATGGGTACCGGGAGCCAAGTTAGATAAAACTAGAGGCTGCTTGAGGTCGTAGACAGCTATATATGGTTCATTATCAAGAATTACGTGCAGATGGGGACCCATCTCCAGTTGCGGATCCTTATATATAGGTAAATCTTTGACTTGAAAACGAACTGCAACCGTGTTGTCTTGAAGAACTTCATCTGGCTGAGGAGTAAGTATTGATACCTGAGGTTGATAAACTTCCAAGCTTTGACGTAGTTCTTGAATGACCGCTGGCGGGGAAACTTCTGAGAATTGCTTTGTTGTAATTTGCGGACTTTCTCGCGAGCTGCCAAACGGTTCTTGGCTAACGGCTTTCTCGCCACAACTGGTGAAACTCAATACCAAAACTATTGCCATAAGCGACTTTAGGAGAGTTAAAGCCGCTGTCCGCCAGAAGTTCATACTTTCCACCGAAGATACTCATTGAACAACTGACAGATTATTTTGGCTCAAACTATCCATGAGAACTACAACCCAAAGGCTAAAATCTGCCTTGCCCTTTCCTAAAAAAATCTGAGTTTGAATTTGCTTATTTCAGCATAACTTAATCTTATGTAAGGAAAATAACTATTTTTCTTAATAGTAATTTAACCATGATCGTGATTTAGTAAACCTCATCTTGGTAAGAATGCTGCAACCAAAATAAAGGTGATGGATGAAGGTGATTTGCTCTAAATAGAACTATAAAGTTTGCGAATTGTTTCTGTTTGTAAAATAAATAGAGAAACTATTGACTTTTTGACCAGTCTTTTAAACGCAAAAAGCAGATTATACAATTACTCCAAGGATTTTGAATTATTGTTAAAATGTCTCCAACAATGTGTGAGAGAAGACTTTATAATTCAACAGAAACCACTCTCCACATAGAGTCTTCATTGCTGCTCCACCCTATTTCTGGAGGATGCAGCTAAAGTTCACCAAAGCTAAGAAGACAGCTTGTGGCAAACATAATTCCTCAGTCCTTTTTAAGAGAGGAGGTCGAATGACAATCAGTCCTCCGGAGCGAGAGGAAAAAAAGGCAAGAGTGATAGTCGATAACGACCCGGTTCCTACTTCATTTGAGAGGTGGGCTAAGCCAGGACATTTCGACAGAACTCTAGCCAAAGGTCCCAAAACCACTACGTGGATTTGGAACCTACATGCGCTCGCCCACGATTTTGATACACATACAAGCGATTTAGAAGACATTTCCCGCAAGATATTCGCAGCACACTTCGGTCACTTAGCAGTAGTGACCTTGTGGCTGAGCGGGATGATATTTCATGGCGCTCGTTTTTCAAACTATGAAGCTTGGTTGAGCGACCCTCTGAATGTAAAGCCTAGCGCTCAAGTTGTTTGGCCGATCGTCGGTCAAGATATTTTGAACGGGGATGTCGGCGGCGGCTTCCACGGTATTCAAATTACTTCTGGCTTGTTCCAAGTTTGGCGTGGTTGGGGTATCACCAACTCGTTCCAGCTGTACTGCACTGCCATTGGTGGTCTAGTATTGGCAGGCTTACTCTTGTTTGCCGGCTGGTTCCACTACCACAAGCGTGCTCCCAAGTTGGAATGGTTCCAGAACGTCGAGTCAATGCTGAACCACCACTTGCAAGTTTTGCTGGGTTGTGGTTCTCTAGGCTGGGCAGGACACCTGATTCACGTAACTTTGCCCACCAACAAGCTTTTGGATGCGGGAGTAGCCCTCAAGGACGTGCCGTTACCCCATGAGTTCATTTTGAACAAAGACTTGTTGATCGAGCAGTATCCCAGCTTTGCCAATGGTTTAGCACCTTTCTTTACATTGAACTGGGGTACATATGCTGACTTTCTCACTTTTAAGGGAGGTCTAAATCCGGTCACGGGTGGGTTGTGGATGACAGATATTGCCCATCACCACTTGGCGATCGCAGTATTATTCATCATCGCCGGTCACATGTACCGTACCAACTGGGGTATCGGTCACAGCATCAAAGAGATCCTAGAAAACCACAAAGGTCCCTTCACAGGTGAAGGCCACAAGGGTCTCTACGAAAATATGACCACCTCTTGGCATGCTCAGTTGGCAACCAACCTCGCCATGCTGGGTTCGCTGACCATCATCGTGGCACACCACATGTACGCGATGCCTCCGTATCCGTACTTGGCAACCGACTATGCAACTCAGCTTTGCCTGTTCACTCATCATATGTGGATTGGCGGCTTCCTAATTGTTGGTGGTGCTGCACACGCAGCCATCTTCATGGTGCGTGATTACGATCCCGTAGTTAACCAAAACAACGTTTTGGATCGGGTAATTCGCCACAGAGATGCAATTATCTCTCACCTGAACTGGGTATGTATATTCCTTGGCTTCCATAGCTTTGCTATGTATTGTCACAACGACACCATGCGAGCTTTTGGTCGTCCTCAGGATATGTTCTCGGATACAGGAATTCAATTACAGCCAGTGTTTGCCCAGTGGCTGCAACAT
>JANZYY010000630.1 GCA_026419705.1 Fischerella sp. | reverse complement strand
TATAAGAGACAGCACTATCACTTTGTTATTAACTGCATCCAAAGCAATTACATACAACGGTTCAGCAGCAGCAATTCCCAAGCCTTTGCGCTGTCCAATCGTGTAATGATGGACACCATCATGTTGCCCCAGCACTTTACCATCAATGTCAACGATATCGCCTTTTTTGGGTGCCAGATATTTATCCAGAAATGCCCGCATGGAACCGTTAGCTTCAATTAAACACAAATCCTGACTTTCTGGCTTTTCAGCGGTTTTAAGTCCATATTTGGCAGCAATGTGGCGAGTTTCGCTTTTTTGCATTTCCCCTAGGGGAAACACTGTCCCTGCTAGTAAATCTTGAGACAAATCATAGAGAAAATAGGATTGATCCTTGTTACGGTCAACTGCCCGCAGGAGTTCATAACGCCCAGTTGCTTCGTTGTAGTTAATCCGGGCATAATGACCTGTAGCAATGCGATCGCATCCCAAATTTTCGCGGGCATACTGTAACATCGGGCCGAACTTGACTGTGCGATTGCACTGCGAACAAGGTAGAGGTGTAATCCCGGCACTGTAACCAGCAACTAAATAATCAACAATATTTGTCTGAAAAACTTCCCGAATATCAACAACGTGATGGGGAATGCCCAGCTGTTCACAGATAAGAGCCGCATCAATCATACCTTCAGAGCAACACTGACCTTTGCCTTTCATCAGCCAAAGGGTCAAACCAATCACTTCATAGCCCTGATTGTGTAAAATAGCGGCGGCGGTGGAACTGTCAACGCCGCCAGATAGTCCAACGACGACCTTTTTCATATCCGTAAACATATTGCTAGGCTTTTATTTCTAAGCTACCACTACGTAATTACTACAACAGGTAACTAATGAGTTTCTGTTGGAAACGATCTACAAACTTTTCTGCTACTATGTTGAGTGCATTACCAATTCAACTTATAGCATTTCTGTGGTTCACCCAACCATCTTCGCTGGCGCTAAAGTTTACCACGCAAGATAGAGTAATAGTTAGTGGTATGTGATTAGTGGTTATACCAGACGTGTCATGGCATGTCTGTACATTGGTTAGTGGTTGGTAGTTGTTTGCAATCAACAACAACCAAACAACCAACAAACAACAAACAACGAAAAATTGTGTTGATGAACAGGCAAGCACAAATTTCGCAAGTCGTAGTGACAGCACAACAGATGCGCGATATAGAAGCGCGTATCTTTGCAGCAGGAATGCCTGTGGCAGCTTTGATGGAGAAAGTGGCGGGACTGATTACCCGTCGGATTCAGGATATCTACCCAGTTTCCAGACAAGGGGAGATAGGGGAAAAGCATCACCCCATTACCCCCCAACCCCACAAAGTGGGGATCTTTAGCCCCCCATCACCCCATCCCCCTCTCTCCCCACCTCGTGTGGGAATCCTCGTCGGTCCCGGTCACAATGGTGGAGATGCGTTGGTGGTTGCTCGTGAGTTGCACTTTCGCGGGTATACAGTCTGTATCTATCGCCCTTTCTCCAAGCTCAAGGAATTGACATCGCAGCATTTACAGTATGCTCAAAGTATAGGCATTCCATGTTATGAAGCAGTAGAAGATTTGCCAGAGTGCGATCTGTTGGTTGATGGCTTATTTGGATTCGGATTAGAAACAGAGCTTAAAGACCCCATCGCTAGTGCCATTAATCGGTTAAATGAAAGGTCTACACCAATTGTTAGCATTGACGTGCCTTCGGGTTTGCACACTGATACTGGCAAAGTTCTGGGAACTGCGATCCGTGCCACTCATACGCTGTGTTTGGGTTTATGGAAGTTGGGTTTATTGCAAGACCATGCATTGGCATACGTTGGCAAAGCAGAATTAATAGATTTTGATATTCCTTGGGCGGACGTGCAAGCGATACTTGGAGATGCACCCCCAGTGAAACGCATCACCAAAACCACTGCTTTTTCAACTTTGCCTTTACCCCGTCCTGCTGTCACTCACAAGTACAAAGAAGGTCACTTACTGTTGATTTGTGGTTCGCGCCGCTATTCTGGAGGTGCAATTTTAACCGGGTTAGGAGCACGGGCGAGTGGAGTTGGTATGCTGTCAATTGCCGTACCAGCATCTCTCAAACCGATTGTAGTCAGCCACTTACCAGAAGCACTGGTTATCGGTTGTCCAGAAACAAACACAGGCGCAATTGCTCAACTAGAATTACCAGAAAACACCGATCTGAATTCATTTAGCGCCATCGCTTGCGGTCCCGGTTTAACTAAGGATGTCAGTTCAATTTTACAACAGGTGTTAGAAAGCACAATTCCTCTGATTCTCGATGCCGATGGTTTGAATATTCTGGCAGAGATGGGAACCATCTTGGCGTTACAAAAACGACAAGCATTAACAGTACTTACACCTCATACAGGTGAATTCAAACGCTTATTTCCCGATTTACCTGATACTCAACAAGACAGGGTCAAAGCAGTGCGAGAAGCAGCAATGCAAAGCGGGACAGTGGTGTTGTTGAAAGGGGCAAGAACCGCGATCGCCAATCCCCAAGGTTTAGTTTGGATTAATCCCGAAAGTACGCCAGCTTTAGCACGGGGTGGCAGTGGGGATGTCTTAACTGGGTTAATAGGTGGATTAATCGCACAAGCTGTGACGCGCCAAAAGCCTGTAGAAGAGATGGTTGCAACTGCTGCTTGGTGGCACGCTCAAGCCGGAATTTTAGCAGCCCAAGAGCGAACGGAATTGGGTGTAGATGCGTTTACATTAACACATTACTTGATGCAAATTTTCAGTATTTATCAGTAGCTACCCCGTCTCTCCGCTATTATTGCAAAGCGCGATCGCACTTACACAAGCAATCAACAAAAAAGTGACGCAGCGATCGCGCTTTTTTCTAAATGTTGGTTGATACAAATGACTCTCTACTCTCGTTTCCAGGCTGGAACCTGGGGTGGAGCCTGGTTGAGTTCTTTCCAGCCAGAGACTGGAAGTCAGATAATGAGATGTAGAACTACTAGAGTGGGTGACGAGGGATTCGAACCCGCAACCAATGGATTAAGAGTCCACTGCTCTACCGTTGAGCTAGTCACCCAGGCTACTACAATACTAGCTAATTTCTAAACAATTTGCTGGAACTTACCAGCCACAGCCGTTTGTTTTCACCTATAC
>JANZYY010000629.1 GCA_026419705.1 Fischerella sp. | reverse complement strand
AGATGTGTATAAGAGACAGGTCACCCTCAACACCCCAGATATTGACCCTAGCAAAGGATTAACAGAACTACCAGAGAACGTTACAGATCCGAGCGATCGCATTGCCGAAAATCCCTGTCAACGAGGTGTCAGTAGTGAATTTATCATCACTGGGCGTGGCGGTTTGCCAAGTAGTCCCAATCAAATTCTCAGTAATGACAACATTCTCGTTGATTTGGTAGAGCCTACCACCAGTACAAGCAGTTCCCAAGGTGCAAATATTAACCTCAACACAACCAGTCCTACTGCCAAACAGATTGTTCCTGCACAAGGATGGGTGTTGAACAACAAAGGTGAGGTAGTACTTGTAGCCTATGACCCCGCTGCTACCAATCTGACTCAACGCGCTTCTTCCAGAAAAAATGCAGCTTGCCCTGCACCTTTTTGATATTTTTTTATTATCAAGGAGTATAGTATGCGCCTAAAAAATAACGTATTTATCGGGAAGCTAAATAACTGGCTGAAAAAAAGTTATAAAAAGCGATCGCTGTTTTTGGCAACTTTGCTGTTTATCTTCTCAGCAGCAACTCCAGCTGTAATTGCCACAGTTCCCCAAGCAACCCCAATTGTCCAAACTCAGCAAAATGCCCAACAACAAGCTCATCAAGCTACGCAATTATATCGCTCTGGACAGTTCCAAGAAGCAGCAGTTGCTTGGGAAAAAGCAGCTGCTGGTTTTGCTGCTCAAAAAGATGGCTTAAATCAGTCAATGGCTTTGAGCAATCTTTCGCTGACTTATCAACAACTGGGACAGTGGGATAAAGCCACAAAAGCTAGCGAAGATAGTTTAGCAGTGCTAAAAACTCAGCCCAACAGCCAGGAGAAATTAAAAATTACAGCCCAAGCCTTAGATATTAAAGGCTATTTACAAAGGGAAACAGGGCAAGCAGCAGATGCTCTCGATACTTGGCAAGAGGCAACAAAAATCTACAGCCAAACTAATGAACCAACCAAACTAGCCCAAAGCAAGATTAACCAGGTTCAGACTATGCAAGATTTGGGGCTTTATCCCCGCGCTTGCAAGACTTTATTAGAAGTCTTAGATAAGCAAATAGGAGTGACAAATTGTCAAGAATTAAGTCAATTAAGTTCACAAGAATTAACAGCAAAGCTGCAACAATTTACTGACGAATCTCCTTCTTTAACCTCAGTAGTGGGCTTAAGAAGCCTGGGTGAATTGCTGCGATTTATCGGTCAGCCAGAACAGTCTGAAATCGTCTTGAAAAGCAGCTTAAATCTAGCGCAGAGATTAAACTCCCCTCAAGAGCAAGCAGCCACCTATCTGAGTTTAGGCAATACATTCAACACCTTAGCTGAAAGCGAAAGAGTGCGCCGCAGACGAGAGAGTTATGACCAACAAGCATTAGATGCTTATAGCCAAGTAGTAAAAGTTGCGACTTCACCAACCATGCGCCAGCAAGCGCAACTGAATCAATTGAGTCTGTTGCTGAAACTCAAAAGAGAGTCTGAAGCAAAAACTTTATGGTCATCTCTGAATTCTCAACTCGCAAACTTACCCCCCAGTCGCACAGGAGTATATCAGCAAATCAACTTTGCCCAGAGTTTAGTGAAGTTAGGAGCAACAGATAACTTCCAACTCAAGCAAAACTCTCAACTCCCCAGTTTTGATGAGATTGATCGGATTTTAGACAAAGCCACTACTCAAGCCAGAGGTTTGGGAGACAAACAAGCCGAAGCCTATGCGGTGGGAAATCGTGGCGCACTGTATGAACAGAGAGGCACTCCGGAGGATTTGTCTCAAGCCGAAAAATTCACAAAACAGGCTCTGGGTATAGTTTCTAGCGTAGAAGCGCCGTATATATCTTATCAGTATTTCTGGCAACTAGGCAGAATACGCAAAGCACAAGGAGATATACCAGATGCGATCGCATCTTATACCAAAGCCTACAATGCCCTACAATCATTGCGTAGCGATTTAGTAGCAGTCAATCCAGAAGTACAATTTTCTTTTCGGGATAGTGTTGAACCAGTTTACCGACAATTAGTCGAGTTAGAGTTGGAGTACGCTGATTCCTTAAAGACAGCCGGGAAAAACGAGGAAAGTCAAAAGCAAATCACTCAAGCTCGAAATGTGCTTGAATCTCTACAAGTGGCTGAACTCAACAACTTTTTCCGGGAAGCATGTGTAGAAGCAAATCCCAGACTAATTGACGAAATAGACACTACCGCCGCTGTTATTTATCCGATTATTTTGCCAGATCGGCTAGAGGTTATTCTCAGTCTCCCCAATCAACCCGCACGTCTTTATACTACCAAAATTACTCAAAAAGAATTGGAAAACACTGTAGAACAGATGCAGCGTTTTCTGAGAGTTCCTCCAACTCAAATCCAGGGAGTAGCCCAAACTGAAGTCCAAGAATTTATGTCTCTCTACCAACAAGCATATGATTGGCTGATTCGACCCCTAGAGAAGGAATTAGCAAAAACTCAAGTTAAAACTCTAGTGTTTGTCTTGGATGGAGAGTTACGGAATATTCCCATGTCTGTACTGCACGATGGCAAGCAGTACTTAATAGAAAAATATGCTGTTGCCTTGACTCCTGGTTTGCAACTAATCAACCCAAAACCGCTAGCAAAAATTGATATTAAAGCCTTAACAGCAGGACTAAGTCAAGTTCGTAGTGATTTGCCAGCGCATCAAGGCTTTGAACCATTGCGTTACGTGCAATCAGAAATTGAACAAATCAACAAACTGGGAGTGTCAGCTAAATCGCTACTCAACAATAAATTTACTAGCAAAGAGGTTCAAAGCGAGATTCTTGATTCTCCTGTTCCCATAGTCCACCTGGCTACTCATGCTCAGTTTAGCTCTAATGCTGAAGATACCTTTATCCTTTTTTGGGATGGACGCATGAATGTTAAACAGTTGGGTAACTTGCTGCGAAATAACACACTGGATTCCCGCAGACCGATAGAATTGTTAGTTCTCAGTGCTTGCGAAACAGCCATTGGCGATCAACGCGCTGCTTTAGGACTTGCGGGAGTGGCAGTGAGGTCTGGTGCCCGCAGTACACTAGCAACATTGTGGTCAGTCCAAGATC
>JANZYY010000628.1 GCA_026419705.1 Fischerella sp. | reverse complement strand
GATATTCAGAAAATCATTGTGACTGGGACTCAGACAGATGATGGTGATGTAATTTTTCCTGGTAAACAAGACTTCCTCGGTTTTCAGAAGATTCCTTATCAAGAAGGTGAACAGATGGAAACTGTGGTCATTATTAGCACAGTTTTCCCCACAGGTGTTTTCCAAAAAGTTTTGTTTGATGAAAAATTAGTCTACGGTTGTGATGAAGTCGATTTTACAACTAGAGCGCTGAAGCAAGGATTTAAAATCAAGCTTTGCTCAGAGGCTGTAAACCATCACTTTGGTTCGGAAGTGAATCGTGACTTTTATAAACCGTATCACGAAGCTTCACGAATTTATGTCACTTTCAAGCGATATCTATCTACAGAGCAAAAGGTGCTAAAAGCTTGGTTTTATCTATTAATAGCCTCACTGCATACAACTGTTCATAGTATCAAAACAGCGGGTATGCAAGGCATTATCAAGACGATTCAAACCTTGCGTCTAGTTTCATCTTATTTGTCTTTGGAGTATTTTCCAGAAGGTAAGTAGCGAAATTTAAAAAGTCGGAATTTAGGCTTTGCACCCCGAAGGGTAGAATAAACCACCAAGTCACCAAGACACCAAGAATTTTTCTATTCGTAATAGGAAGTAAGTTCATCTCGTAAATATCCAATTCCAGAATTGAGTATCTCATTTGCATGAGAGAGGTGAGTTTCGTAAGATACAGGATATTGAGTTGTGAAGCTTTGCATTGTTACTCACAGTGTTGTTAAAGGTAATGGTCAGGGACGGGTAAATTATGAGGTCACCAAGGAAGCAATTCGTCGTGGCTACCACGTTACCTTATTAGCAAGCCAGGTAGCTTCAGAATTACAAGCAAGTAAGCAAGTGAGATGGGTTTGCATTCCGGTGAAAGGCTGGCCTACAGAATTTCTTCGTAACATGATTTTTTCTTGGCGGACTGCAAATTGGTTGCGCCAACATCGATCTGAGATTGATATAGTTAAAGCCAATGGTGCGATTACAATGGCTCCAGCAGATGTGAATGCAGTGCATTTTGTCCATAGCTCTTGGCTAAAGTTTTCTGCGAAAGGAGCAATACCTGATTCAGATCGGACTGGATCGAATCCAAGCAGAGTTTTATATGATTTTTACCAGTGGCTGTATACACTCGCAAATGCACGTTGGGAAAAAAAAGCTTTCCATCAGGCGCAAGTGGTTGTAGCAGTTTCAGATAAAGTTGCTGAGGATTTGAGAGAAATTGGTGTACCACCTGAAAGCTTGCGAGTGATTGTAAATGGCGTTGACTTGCAGGAGTTTTCACCAGGTATCAGCGATCGCCAAAAGTGGGGGCTTCCGGAAAACGTACCCCTCGCACTGTTTGCAGGGGATATCAGAATCCCTCGCAAAAACTTGGATACGGTATTACATGCTTTAGTGAAAGTATCTCAATTACACCTGGTAGTCGCGGGAATTACGGAAGGCAGTCCGTATCTAAAACTATCAGCATCGCTGGGATTGAGCGATCGCGTACATTTTTTGGGACTTCGACACGATGTTCCAGAATTAATGAAAGCAGTAGATTTCTTAGTCTTTCCTTCACGCTATGAGCCTTTTGGCTTAGTAGTAATTGAAGCAATGGCTTGTGGTCTACCTGTGATTACGGCTAGTACAACGGGCGCAGCTGAACTGATAACACCGGAAGCTGGGATAGTTTTACCAGATCCAGATGACAGCGAGGCTTTAGCACAGGCTTTGCTGTTGTTAGCAAGTGATGACAACTTGCGGAGCCAGATGGGGAAAGCCGCCCGCGCGATCGCAGAACAACATAGTTGGGATCGCATGGCTAAAAGCTATGTGGATTTGTTTGAACAGTTGAAAAAAAGAGTGTAAATTTACCTAGACTCGATCATTCTACAAAACTATGTGAAGAAGTTTATCTTTATGAATTCGTTACTTCCTCTTTGGAAAACCGTCAGACAAACATTGCATGAAGTACGACAAGCATGGTCGCTAGCAGGCGATTTCAATTCGCGTCTGCGTCTGGCGTCTGACTTAGTCCTCTACAGGATACTAAAAGTTATCGATCTTAAATCTCGCAATCAAGAGCGCACCATCCGCTGCTCGAACGGTCTTGTCTTCACATATCGTCTGAATCGTGGAGATATCCAAAGTATACGTGAAGCGTGGCTTGACAATGCGTACCGCTTGCCATTCTCCCTCAAGCCCGGTTTAGTAGTTGACCTTGGTGCAAACATTGGTTTGACAAGTCTTTGGCTACACCAGCAATATGGATGTGACAAGATTATCGCCATAGAGCCAAATCCGAGTAACGCTCAGCTAGTACGTAAAAATCTTATCAACAATAAAATTAATGCCATTGTCATAGAAGCAGCGATCGGTCCAACTGATGGGGTAGTCACTTTTGAGTCATCCCAAAATTCCAATATGGGAAGAGTGGCTGTGAATGGAGAGCAGACTACCACTGGGGAGCAGGTGAAAATGATATCTATGACAACGCTACTTGCTGAACTGCCTCACGATCAAGAAGTGGACTTGGTGAAACTGGATATAGAAGGCGGGGAGCAGCAGCTACTATCAGGTGATCTCTCCTGGCTGAAGAGAGTCAAGGCAATCATTGCAGAGTTCCACCCAGAAGTAGTAGATTATCCAGATTTAATTAAAACTATACAGCAACAAGAATTCCAATACATCCCCGCTCATACCCTAGCCCATGATAATATGGATATTTTTGTGCGTCAATCCATAGCAGCAAGTGTCTTGGCAGCGTAAAAGCCCGAAGTTTTATTTTCGACTGTTCAACCAACAATATCAGGAAACATAGTTATGAATTCTAAGTCTCTTTTAGTCACAGGTTCATCAGGTCTAATTGGTTCAGAAGTTTGTACCTATTTTTCCGCCCAGGGCTGGATGGTTCATGGCGTTGACAATAATAGTCGGGCTGTCTTCTTCGGACCAAGCGGCGATACTCGTTGGAACCAAAAACGATTAGAAGAAGAATTAAGTAACTTTAAGCATCATGAACTAGACATCCGCGATCGCGCTGGCGTATTGAAACTAATTGAAGAATTAAAAACAATCAGCCATGAAACAAATAATAATTTCAATAATGACCATAAAAAGCGTATCAACTGTTCAGCTCCTGTCTCTTATACACA
>JANZYY010000627.1 GCA_026419705.1 Fischerella sp. | reverse complement strand
GTGTATACACATTACCATTGCTATCAATGGTATACACCGTGCATTCAATACCTTTTTCTACTATTTCCCCAATCGGCAAAAATCCATACTCTACCGTCAGAATTTCTGTGTCATAGCTCAAGCAATATTCAGCAAATTTTAACATTTGCTCAAACAATTCTTCAGCAATTTGTTGCTTGACACCATTTTTTGCCGCACCATCGATAAATTTCTCGCGCTGTTTTTGCATTTCGGAAACTTTCTTTTTACCCATCGCTCGCCGTAGCAAATCAGCTTGACCGAGAGAATATCCAGACATATCTTGAGCAATTTTCATGATTTGCTCTTGATAAACCATAATTCCATAGGTTTCATCTAGAATTGGTTCCAAAAGAGTGTGTTCATAATCAATTTTTTCTCGACCATGTTTACGATTGATAAATTTAGGAATCAATCCTGCATCTAATGGTCCCGGTCGATAAAGCGCTAAGATTGAAGAAATATCTTCTATGTTAGAAGGTTTTAAATCTCGTACTATCTGGCGCATTCCTGAGGATTCTAACTGAAATATACCTTCTAACTCACCAGCTTCCAATAATTCATAGGTCTTTTTGATATCATGAGGTAATTTGGCAGTTTCTCCACCTTTAGTTAATATTTTTTGAGCTTTCCTTTCCTGAGCAGTAATTACATAAGGGTCAATTTTAAACCCGTGGTTCTGTTCAATTAACTCAATGGTTTTCTGAATCATTGTCAGGTTCTTTAAACCCAGAAAATCCATTTTCAATAAACCCAAAGATTCTAAATCTTCCATGAAATACTGGGTAATCACAGAACCATCATTGTTTCTTTGTAGTGGCACAATTTCATCTAATGGTTCAGCAGAAATCACTACACCCGCTGCATGAACACCAAAGGTTTTATTAGTTCCTTCAATTCGAATCGCCATATCTACCCAGTGGCGGATTCTGGGATCGCTTTCGTATTTGGCTTTAAATTCTGGCTCTGGTGTCTCATCCGAAATCATTTTTTTAAGTGGCGCTGGTTTACCCCGGGAAACGGGAATTAACTTCGCCATTTTGTCTGCTTCCCCGTAGGGAATATTTAATACTCTCGCTACATCTTTTAACACCGCTTTGGAAGTTAACCGATTAAAAGTGATGATTTGCGCAACTCTTTCTGTGCCGTATTTTCGAGTTACATAATCTATGACTTGATCTCGTTTTTCAATACAGAAATCCGTATCAATGTCAGGCATGGATTTCCGTTCTGGATTGAGAAATCTTTCAAATAACAGTCCATGATGGACTGGATCGATGTTAGTAATTCCCATTGCATAGGCTACTAAAGAACCTGCAGCTGAGCCACGACCTGGACCAACGGGAATATCACGATCCCTAGCAAATTTGATATAGTCCCACACAACTAAAAAGTATGTGGAGAAACCCATCTGCTGAATCATTTTTAATTCATATTCCAGTCTCTGTTTGTAAACTAAATCGATTTCGTTGCGAGATTTGCGATTTAGTTTTTGTAGGAGTCCCTGCCAAGCAATTTCTTCTAGGTAAGTATCAGGAGTATGACCAGATGGAATAGGGTAATTAGGAATGCGAGGTTCACCGAGAATATTATATGGTTCGACTTTATCTGCAACTTCTACAGTATTTGCTACTGCTTCCTCAATTACATCTTCTGGCAAATGATCGCGAAATAGCTGCTTCATTTCTTCAGCGGACTTCAGATACTCTGTACCGCTGTAACGCATTCGGTTATCTTCAACAATCAATTTGCCAGTCTGAATACACAACAATGCGTCGTGTGCTTCGACGTCGTAACAAGAAATATAATGAGAATCATTTGTCGCCACAATCTTAATGCCTAATTCACGGGCTATTTTCACAATCTCTACATTGACAATCCGATCTTCTGGGGAGCCGTGGTCTTGAATTTCTAGATAATAGTCTTCGCCAAATACATCTTTGTACCATTCAGCAACTTTG
Organism: Fischerella sp.; assembly: GCA_026419705.1. GTDB lineage: Bacteria > Cyanobacteriota > Cyanobacteriia > Cyanobacteriales > Nostocaceae > PCC9605. Next base: position 1,184 of record JANZYY010000627.1, on the reverse strand, counting down.
CGGGCAGCATCTAGTTTACCAGCCAGAATTGCTTGGGGTATTTCTCCGCCCAGACAAGCACTAGTGACGATTAAATCTTCATGATGTTCTTTGAGTAATTCTTTATTAATACAAGGACGGGAAAAAATTCCTTTGCCTTGTACACCTTGGAGATGAGAAATTGATGTTAATTTGACTAAATTTTTATAGCCTTTAGTATTTTTTGCGAGAACAACTTGATGATAGCGGGGACGGCGTTCTTGTTTGGTGATATCGCCGTTAATAACATACATTTCATTGCCGATAATTGGCTTGATGTTCTTGCTGCGGCAGATTTTGATGAGTTCGATCGCGCCGTACATGACACCATGATCTGTCAGGGCGATCGCTTTCATGCCCAGTTCGATGGCACGATCTATCAATTCTGGCAGTTGACTAGCACCATCTAAGAGACTGTAATCACTGTGAATGTGCAACGGAACAAAAGACATATGCCTTTCTCACCACAGGCGAACAACATCAGCAGCCCTTGTTCAGATTTTGAAAAGGGATGGTATCCTAGAATAGCTGAGTTTACCAATATAAAATTTGTATTTTTCTAGAATTTTTGATATTCGCACAGTGATGTTTGAATCGTAACATCGCCAGGCAAGTCTTGGGCAATGAATACAACAGACAGGGTTGAGCGGCCTGCAATCAAACATCGCCCTTAGCATTAGGATTTGTACTAGATCCGGGAAATTCCCGCAGAATTAGTCTCAAAGCTCCTTACGCCCTAGGCTCCACCACCGATTTTGTTGTATGACTGTAAGTGCTTGACCCGACGGTAAAAAGCCTCATTCTCGGAACAAGCTTTAAATGTAATACCAATTCTTGAAAATAGAACTACACATAGTTCTACACATAGTTCGTAGTGAGTACTTAAGTACTCGCTGCCAACCAAGAACATTTGTAGTCATTTTTTGGAGAAACGGTATAATTAAGAGTCCATAGTCCACAGTCAAAAGTCAAAAGTTTTTCACTACTATTGACTATTAACTATTGACCATTGACTCTTGAGTTTTTCACTTTATGACCATTTAGTTTGAATAAGGTCGTTTGGCATCACAGTCCCTAGCCCAACACCTTTTAAGAAGTTCTACCCTGTAGAGATGGGCAAAGCGGCGGGGATTTAATATTAGTTTGGTATTTGAGTTAAATAACGG